>CAZHXK010000008.1:0-24893 GCA_964536565.1 uncultured Gammaproteobacteria bacterium | reverse complement strand
TTCTTCTTTGCGATGTGTCTTGGGGGTTCCATCCGGTGAATTTTTCTATATAAAAAATGCCGCGCCTCACTCCGGGAAAGAAATGAAGACTGCGGAATGTGAACACCGTTGTTAATGATGTGGATTTTCTTTTTAGGCATGATGCCGTGCTCGTATGCAAGGTCCTTATCAACACGTGATAGCACGATGATAGCATCCTTCATACTGCTTGTAACACGTTCAGCCCACACATAAAACCACTTTTTGAACGCTGAAATCTTTTCAGTGAATACCCATCCATGTGCAGTATAGACTACACGAGGGCGATAGCCTGTCTTTTTCGATGCACGAGATACGTAGGCTGCTGCAATCGAGCCGAGGACGCTCATCTTAGAAGCGTGGAGATGAATCAAGTCAGGTTTAACACGACGAATGACGCGAACGAGTTCTCTTAATCCGAGTGGATCATAGAGTGGAGAAATGGACCGGACAATATGCTTCAGCTCAATAACTTCAATACCTTCATGAGCAGCGCGGACCAGTAGTTCCTTTGATGTCGCGATTTGTCCGCTCGCAATAATCGTTCGGTAGCGATCGGACAATCCCTTGGCAACATCAAAAACATACTTCTGTGCACCACCATACTCAGCCTGGGTGATGATGTGAAGTACAACTGGTTTTCCTCCTTTCTCATTCATACGTTTCTAGTTGAGATCATGGTAGGCGAGTTCTGGTGTTGAAACTACTTTCTTCTCAGTGGTGGCTTCTTCTTCCTTCTTGAACTCTCGTGCCCACGCGATGGCGTTTGAGATTCCCTTGCGTAAGTTTGTCGTTGGTTCAAATCCGAGTAACTCTCGAGCCGCAGTAATGTCTGCGACGTAGTATGTGATTTCTCCGGGTCGAGTCGGTTCAATGATCGGGTCAATCTTAATGCCTAGTTCCTCAGCAATAAAGTCTGCCATGTCAACGAGTGAGTGCCCTTCACCACATGCTAAATTGATTGTCTTATTTTCGACACGCTTAGAAACCAACGCATCAATACCCCTAACTAATCCCTGAACGGTGTCATCAACATATGTGAAGTCCAACATTTTATCTCCACCAAAAATCGTAATCTGTTCACCCTTGCCAATCTTATCAATGAAGAGAGGGATGACGCGCTCCATGCGCTCGAGATCATTATCGAAGCGCCCGTATACATTTGAAAAACGAAATACGATATATGGAATGTCGTAGCATTGTGCGTAAGAGTAGATCAACGATTCACCAGAAACCTTACTCGCAGAATACGTACTCTCAGTATACACAAAATTCGCTGCGGGCTCTTTGATTTCTGTGCGTGATGTGTCGAAGCGGTTGATGTCTCCGTATACCTCTCGTGAGCTTCCAAAAATGATGGGTACATTATTTGCACGACAGTATTCCAATACATTAAAAGTTAGGATGATATTGTCCAGTGCACGTTGAGGATCCTCGACTAATTCGTGTACTTTCGCATTTGCTGCAAGGTGAACCACGACATCAGGTTTTGGGTAGCTTGCTGCTCCAATTCCACCAGAAAAACTATGAAATCGCTGTGATAGATCTTGTAGTAGTGTGGGGATACGGTCAGTCCACGTATTTACACGCTTATCAACCCCAAACACACGATCTCCACGATCGAGCAATTTTAAACCTAAATTTGTACCAATTTCGCCACTAGAGCCGGTAATAAGAATATTCATATGTAGAGATTGACTTTCAACTAAGTTTACACCATAATACTGGGGAATTGGAATTCATGCAAGAAATCCCACATCTGCGTTATGGCCAAAAAACAAGTACATATAGCCATTTTATCAACGTTCTTCGATCCCTTTATGTCAGGGGCGGAAATGTGCGTTGAACAGATTGTAAACCGTCTGGGTCGTAAAGATTCCCATGCATTTACTATTATTACGGCTCGTCTGTCAAGGGATCTGCCGCGTCTGGAAAATCGGGGGCGGTATCTTATCCTACGTGTAGGACTAGGGTTTCGTTTCGATAAGTGGTTGTTTCCATTTCTTGCACCACTTAAGGTGTTCATGCTGAAACCAGATGTAGTCCATGCAGTCATGGAAAGTTATGCTGCGATAGCTCTGTGGTTCGTTGGTATTATCAAGCCACGATCACGCCGAGTGCTTACATTGCAGAGTGGAGATCTTGACGATAAAGCAGCGAAGGGGATTATCCCAGAATTTCTTTGGAAAAAAATTCACAACACGCCGAGTCGGGTAACGGCGATTTCGCATTTTTTACACGCACGAGCATTTGAGCTTGGAGCATCTCACATTTCGATTATTCCAAATGGTGTAGAGCTTTCAAAATTAAAGTACATCACAAAAAACAATGAGGAGCAGGAAAAGCAACATAACAATGTTGTAGCAGTTGCTCGATTGTCACCAGAGAAGGGAATAGTGGATCTCGTGCAAGCATTTAAGAAAGTGTTAGAGGAGATTCCAGATGCGACACTGGATTTGGTTGGAGATGGACCGCAGCGCACAGAAACAGAAGCACTCATAAACGAGTTAGGACTGCAGAGCAAAGTGACGCTACATGGTCGTCTTCCTCATGAAGAGGCGATGTCTGTGCTTTCTCAGGCAACAGTCAGTGTTCTTCCGTCACACGGAGAAGGTCTTGGTATCGCAGCACTTGAGGCGTTTGCTATGGGTGTGCCTGTGGTCGCAAGTAATGTAGGTGGAATTCCTGATGTAGTGATTCATGAGCGTACAGGCTTGTTGTGTCCAGCGAAAGATTCGGATGCATTTGCAGATGCAATCATGCGGATGTGTGAGGAATCTCAGCTACGAAAAAAATGTATAGAGAACGCATCGACGTTAATTGAAAATTACGAATGGTCAGCAGTTACAAAGCAATACAGAGATATTTATGCAGATGTAATGAAACCCCGCATTCTGATGGCCACAGGAATATTCCCGCCAGATCCAGGAGGGCCAGCAACATATGTACAAGCTCTTGCATCCGAGCTTAATGATCGAGGAATTAAAACCCATGTACTTACGTTTGGTGAGGAGCAGGGAGAGAAGATGGTGGGAAATACTTCGGTTACGTTGGTGTCTCGTGATAAACCAACAGTGCTTCGGTACTTTTCGTATATGCGTGCTCTTAAGCGAGCGATGGCTGGGTCAGATATGGTGTATGTACAGGATACAATGTCCACGGGATTTCCTGCTCGCATCGTAGGATTGTTTGTGAAGCGACCAATGATTGTGAAAGTGGTTGGAGACCCAGCATGGGAACGCGCTCGAAACATCGGGTCATGTACGGATATCCTCGATGTATTCGAAGACCACCGATACGACGTAAAATCAGAACTTGTTCGTGTACTTGCTCGTTGGGTTGCCCGAGGGGCTGGCACAGTTGTAACGCCAAGTAACTATCTTAAAAACATCATTAAAAAATGGGGGGTGGCACCAGAAAATATTGAGGTGGTGTACAACGCTGCACATCTTCCGACAAACGCGCAAGAAATCGGATCATGGCCAGACGGCCCAGTTGTTTTGTATGTAGGGAGATTGGTTCCGTGGAAGGGTGTAGATAAAATTATCAAAGTACTCAAGCCGTTGTCGAAGGAAATTGATGATATCAATTGTGTCATTGTTGGTGACGGACCAATGCGGGAAGAGCTTGAAACAATAGCGGAAAAAGAAGGTGTCAGTCACCGCGTCCATTTCATGGGAGCGCGACCGCATGCGCAGGTTGCATGGGCGATGCAGAAGTCAAAGGTATTTGTTCTGTACAGTGATTACGAAGGTCTCCCGCACGTTCTCATTGAGGCGCAGTTCTCGCATCTACCTATTGTTGCATCACGAGCTGGTGGGAATGTAGAGGTTATTGAGCATAAGAAAAGCGGGCTCTTGGTTGACTTAGAAGATAACCTTGGGCTACTCAAATCGATCAGAGTTATGGTTACACAGAATGATCTTGGGCAAACGATGGCTGCAAAAGGTCATGAGGATACCGCACGGTTTTCTCGAGCGACTATGATGGACAACACGATCAAAGTTTTACTAGACTCTTATGACGCCTCACACAATAGTCTTTGACCAAAATCCTCTGGTGTTAGGCTGTAATCAACTCAACTCTTCTCAACTAAGCTCAGGCTTATGTTTCAAAGAGTGCTCATTGATTACATCACGGACGCAGAAGATTTTAGCCGAAAGACGATGGCGTAACGCATCATTATGAACGTTCTACTTCTTAGTTTCGATCCGTACATACTCGACAAAACTTCAGAATCGTACGATCGGATGACACGCTACTCACATGACGTCGATATGCTCGGCGTTATTGTTTTATCTCGATTAGATGCAGACGTTCAAAATCACGGACCGTTCTTAGCTACAGGATTCTCAGGAAACCCAATCAGGCGTCTGATAAGGGCATACAAAACACTTGACCGATGGGTTGTACAATACAAGGTGGACATTATCAGTTCACAAGAACCATTCGAAAGTGGATGTATTGCCTGGCTTGTTGCACGGAAACACAATATCAAGTTTGAAGTCCAGCTTCATGGCGATTTTTACGGTAACTCGTTTTGGAAAAAACAGTCCCTCAAGAACAGATTTCGTGCTGTGTTGGGATTGTACATTGCGCGGCGTGCGCACGGCATTAGGGTTGTATCTGAAAGAATTAAAAAAAGTCTCGTAAGTTTGGCAGTGAAAGAAAAAAATATCTCAGTTATTCCGGTCGGAGCACAGACAAACTTACGACAATATCAATCGACGGAGGAAGGTAAGCCGTTCACTGTGCTCGTGGTATCACGCCTTACTCCAGAAAAAAACGTCACACTTATGACGCGTGCTATGCCGTACATCAAGGGTGGAATTCCACATGCGCAATGTATGGTGGTGGGAGACGGACCTCAGAAGGTGGAAGTCATGGCGAGTGCAAAGAGTCTTGGTATAGCTGAGTCTGTACATCTTCACGGGTACCGAAAGAATTTGGATCATTACTATGCATTGGCTGATGTGGTGGTTATTCCTTCATACACTGAAGGGTGGGGACGTGTGGTGATAGAAGCGATGTCGTGCAATAAACCAATAGTCATGACTGATGTGGGTGTTGCGGGAGAAATAATTAATGATGGAAAAAATGGATTGATTGTGCCAATAAATGATGCGGGAGCTCTCGCTGAGGCGGTTATTAAACTTTATAAGAACCCAACGCTGGCGCAAAGAATAGCAACACAGGCTCGCGCAGACTTCGAGAAACTACCGTCATCTCAAGAGACACAAAAGAATATGATAGATGCTTGGAAACTAATGCTTAAACCAGAACATGCGTAATGTACTCGCCATAGTCGGAACACGCTCACAGCTGATTCGGTTATCAGCACTATGTTCGTACATCAAACAAAATAGTGTAGCGATTGATCTGCAATGGGTGTATATTGGAACAGATGATGATGTGCGGAAGCTTGCTGCGGAATTGGGTATAGAAAAACCAGTTAAGGCTGCCTTTATCGATCAGACGCAGCCAGACAATGCATTTCCTCAGACCATGAGAGCATGCGAAAAAATTCTGATGGAACAAAAGCCGAGTGCGGTACTGATTATTGGTGACAGCATCACTTCATGCGCGGCAAGTTTCGCGGCCACCATTGGAAGTACGCCGACCATTAAGCTATCGGGAGGTGCACGATACCAGAGAGGTTCTGTGCGCGAAGACGCATATGCAGTATTCACTGATCACCTAGCCAACATTGTGTGCGCTGATGACGAGGAGTCATTCCAGAATCTACATACTGAAGGAAAAGAGAACTGCGTCGTCACGGGATCACTTATGATCGATGCAGCGATACAACATGAAAAGCAAGCGCAACTCGTGGGCATTCACAAAACAATGAAACTCATCCCATTTGAATACGGAATGCTAGCTGTTCATCGCTCAGAAAATATCTTGCGTCGTGAGACATCAATGGAACTATTTGGCGCAGCGTGCGAAATTCAGAACATGCTACCTCTCATTTCACCGATGCACCCGCACACAAAGAAAACTGCGCGGGCATTCGGCATGCAGTGGAACACACGGTTTGCGCCACAAGCTACACGGCGGATCTCATACAAAGAGCACGCACATCTTCTACAAAAAGCGAGGGTGGTTATAACGGACTCGACGGGAATTCAGGAGGAAGCAACAGCATTCGGAGTACCGTGCATAACAGTTATGCCAACCACAACAAAAGGATATACAATAGAGGACGGTACGAATGTATGTGTAGGAACTCAGCGTGAAGATATCGTATCGCATGCGAAGCGTGCAATGTCTGGTCGATGGAAAAGACGATCAATCACACTTCCACTTCATGACGGAGAATCTGCACAACGTACGTGTGATGGAATAGCAACATTCCTTAAATCAATATGAAATTACTGTACATAACCCACAAAATTAATGAGGACGATGACGTGTTTGCATTCACGTCTCTTTGGGTACAGGAATTTATTAAGCAGGGTTTTGATACAACAGTGATATGCTTTGAGAAGGGAACACATACAGGTGACTTCACGGTGTACTCATGTGGCAAGGAGCAGGGGAAACACAAAGTACAATCAGTCACTGAATTCTGGAGACTCATCACGACGCTTGAATATGATCGCGTGTTTGCGCACATGAACCCAAAGTTCTTGATGGCTGGTGCGTGGTACTGGCAGCTCAAGGGGATTCCGGTGTATCTGTGGTATACGCACCCCGCAATGAATGCGCCACTGCGAATGAGTCCGTGGCTGTGTAAAAGAATGTTTACGGCAACACCGACATCCATGGCAGAATTCGATGGAAATCCAAAGAAGGTGGTTATTGGTCATGGTATTGATATGGACTTTTGGGATATCGATCTCAAGGCCGCTCACGAGCGAAAACCACGACACAACTTACTGTCAGTGCATCGCATTTCAAAAACAAAGCGCATTCACGCAACAGTTGAGGCATTAGCGCGATTGCCTGAGAAATACACACTTACTATTTTCGGAAACGTAAAAGAGCCAGAATATTTTGCTGAACTACAATCTATTATTCAAAAACATAATCTCCAAAACCGAGTCAAATTCTGCTCGGCTGTAAGAATGGACGAGCTTAAAGAAATTTACAACAACTACAAAATAATGCTGAACTTTGCGGAGGGTACGATCGACAAAACTATGCTTGAGGCGATGGCAGGTGGGTGCAACACCATAACCACATCAGAAAATGCCCAGGCAATTGGTCTCTCATCATGGCCGGAAAACCTAGAGCCAGAAACGCTCGCGCAATACATTCTCAATCTGGAGCTGCAATCGCCAGAAGCAATGCGCGCAATTGTTCAACAAAAACACTCTCTACCAGCTCTCGTAGAGCATATGGATGGATACATCAAGGACGGTTCTTAGGGTTGACAAAATAGCCTTTTTTTCATATTCTGCGTGTTCAAACATATGTGTGCAATTAATGGTTTCACGTGGCAGAATCAAGATCTGGTTCTCGCCATGAATAAAAAAACACAGCACAGGGGTCCCGATGATACGGGTTCTTTTTTGGATGACGGAATCTCATTAGGACACAACAGACTGTCCATCATCGATCTGTCGCCAAACGCACATCAACCCATGAAGACTCAGGACAAGCGATTCGTTATCACCTATAACGGCGAGCTCTACAACTTCAAAGAACTCAAGAAAGAATTGATCGAAAAAGGGGTGAAATTTTATTCAGAATCAGATACCGAAGTGATTCTCAATCTTTATGCGCAAGAAGGGGAGGCGATGCTGCAAAAACTCGTCGGAATATTTGCATTCGCTATTTGGGATACACAGAAGAAAGAACTCTTTCTCGCGCGCGATCAATTTGGTATCAAGCCACTTTACTATCACTATGATGGGGCTCGTCTGATATTCTCATCAGAAGCTAAAGCACTTTTTGAGCATGGTATCTCAAGAGACGTTGATCCAATCTCACTCAACAACTATCTCAGATTTTTGTACTGCGTAGGTCCTCGTACAATGTGGTTTAATGTCAAAAAAATGCCAGCAGGATCGTATGGAATATACAAGAACGGAAAATTTCATATAAAAAAATACCTCTCGCTCGAGCAGGTTGATGTCCCAGAAAAGAAACATGAGGTCGAAGCGATGATTCGTGGGCATGTTCGAGAGGCAGTTCGCTCACAGCTTATCTCGGATCGTCCCGTCGGACTGTTTCTCTCGGGTGGACTCGATTCATCTATCATCGCAGCATTGATGGCGCAAGAAGCAACCGGAGAGATCAATTCATTCTCTGTGGGGTTTGATACAAAAATTAATCCGGAAAAATTTAATGCCGATTTAAATGTCGCGGCTAAAACAGCAAAACACTTTGGGTTCAATCATCACCCTGTCATGATTACAGCGCAAGATGTGCGAGATGATTTTGAGGACTGTATTACATCAATGGATGAGCCGGTATCTAATCCTATTCAGGTTGCGACGTATCTCATGGCAAAGCACGCAAAAAAAGATGTCGCGGTTGTGTTAGGAGGAGATGGAGGGGATGAGTTGTTTGGAGGATACGACAGATATTACTACTATCGCATGCTTGAGAAGATTCAAAAGATGTTTCCTTTTGTAAAAAATAAGAGTATTGCTTCAGCCATCGCAACTATCCTAAAGAAACCAGCGCTTGCTCGAAAGCTACAATCAGAACCAGGCCTCGATCGATTCTTCACAATGATGGCACAAAAGGAAGAACATCTGCGAACATTCGTGAAGCCGATTATCAACAACGGACTCCACACAATTCAGACATATAAACCATTCTTTGATAAACCGATGGAGGATTCAATCAACCAGATGATGTGGGCAGATACACAGACGTGGCTTGCAGATGAGTCGCTCATACGATCAGATAAACTAACAATGGCTCACGGACTAGAACAGCGAGTGCCCTTGCTGGATCCGCGCGTAGCAACGCTTGCATTCTCAATTCCTTCAAAACACAAACTCCATTCAAAAACTGAGGGAAAGAAGATCTATAAAGATGCGTTCACATCGATGCTGCCAGATTTCGTGCTCGAACAAAAAAAGCGAGGATTTTTCTCGCCTGCTGCAAAATGGATTCGAGAAGAGCCGCTGAAATCATATGTGTATGAGATTTTGTCCCCAGAATACTGTGAGCAAACGAGAGACTGGTTTAATTGGGACGAGCTCAAAAAAATGACAGACAAGCACATGGCAATAGAGGGATATGCACTCAACACGATCTGGTCAATCATGACGCTGCAGGTGTGGATGAAGAAAAATGCGTAGTGTTGCGAAAAAGTCGCAAAACCATTATTATTGCAATCTATGAAAGTATCAATCATCATCCCGTGTTATAACGAGAAAGCAACAATTCGTGAAATTGTCTCTCGTGTAAAAGCTTCTCCTATTGAAGATGAGAAGGAGATTATTATTGTTGATGATGCCTCGACTGATGGGACGCGCGAAATATTAAATCAGATGGAAAACGAGGGAATCCGCGTTGTGTATCAGGGGCAGAATCAAGGTAAGGGAGCGGCACTCCGAGCTGGCTTTGAGAGAGCTACGGGCGATATTACACTCATTCAAGATGCAGACTTGGAATATAATCCTAATGAGTATCCAAAATTACTTGCACCGATCAAGTCCGGAGATGCAGATGTTGTATATGGATCTCGATTTGTCGGATCGGGTGCACATCGCGTGGTATACTACTGGCATTCGTTAGGCAACAAATTCCTGACACTTCTTTCAAACATGTTCACTAACATCAACCTCACAGACATGGAAACGTGCTACAAGGTTTTTCGAACGCCGATTATCAAAGAAATTCTGCCACGACTTAAATCAGATCGTTTTGGATTTGAACCAGAAGTTACTGCGCGTCTTGCAAAAAAACATGTTCGGATATACGAAGTGGGTATTTCGTATCATGGCCGCACATATGAAGAGGGAAAAAAGATTGGTTGGTGGGATGGCGCGAAGGCGATTTTTTCAATTGTATATTTTAACATCACAAAATAATGGGAGTTGCATATCTTACGGCAGACGAACTTGCTGATAAAAAAGACTATATTGCCATGAAGCTGACAAAGGGTGGGTGGCTTTGCAGGGATACGTATATCCAGTCTGTCATAAAAGAACATATACATGATCGACCACACGATGCTGTCGTTGATGTTGGCTGTGGTTCAGGTGCTCTTATGATGTGGCTTCGTGAAAACAAGGTGGATGAGGTGATCGGTGTAGATATAGATACGTATGGAAAGAATGAATGGGTAAGAGAGCGTACGCGTCTTGTTGATGCGAACTCGCAGGCATGGCCTATCGAAAATGGAAAAGTTGGTGCGGTCATTGCATCGGCATTCCTCGAGCATGTTGAAAACCCATACAAATTTTTTAGAGAAGCTGCGCGAGTGTTGCCAAAAGGAGGTACGCTAATTTTCACACTGCCGAATATCGCATCATTACGCGGAAAGTTGGGGTTTCTTTTTACGAACAATCTCGTATCATATAGAAAAAATAATAATCACATTGCAGTGCTCACGAGCAACTTAATAGAGAAGGCGATGTCTGATGATTTTAGGCATGAAGGGACATACTTTTCACCTGGTTCGCTATCAGCGATACGCGGGTTACGAAAATTCAACAATAAGCTTCCACGAACACAATGGTTCGCAAATGACGTGTGTTACGTCTACAAAAAAATATGAGTACAAAATGCTCAGTTGCAATTCTAACCTTAAATAATGAAGATACAATCCGACAATGTTTAGAGTCGGTATCTTTTTGTGATGATATTGTTGTTCTGGATGGTAATAGTACAGACAAGACGTTGGAGATCGCCAAAGAGTTTGGTGCGCGCATATTTCCACAGCACGAGGGAAAGGGGAAAAATATTGAGATTGAAAACTTTACGCAGATGCGGATAAAGTCTTTCAATCTATGCAAAAATGACTGGGTATTTTTTGTGGACTCTGATGAGTACTTGGATGAGACGTTACAAAAAGAAGTGGCACAGATTGTTAAGGGGAATGACAAAATGAAAACAGGACGATTTGAACGTATTGCAGTGGTAGACGGAAAGGCGATAGACAAAGCATACTTTTATCCGGAGATGGTTGACCGATTGGTAAACCGAACCTCGGGCACGCATTGGAAAGCTGGGTCACGCGTGCATGAGTCCCTTGTGTTTCCAGAAGGTATTACTAAGACGAGGCTTAAGGGGAAGCTCATGTCGCATTGGCCTGATCTTGCAAGATGCAAAAAGAAAGACGCGCACTATCTTAGGCTCGCAAGAGAGAAGTTTATTGCAGGAGTAGATAAAACAACATGGACCTCATTTTTAAGAGGATGGTGGAAAAATACCCTACGTGCATTCAGGGTTCTTGCGTTAGCAGCATATTTACCGCTTCGATATGCCAACCAGAACGTACTTCCCTTCAGGTACCACATGAGATTTTTCTGGTATAACCTCAATCATGCATGGCATCCTGCAAAATGGAAGGCGCTCATGCACGCATCCTGGAAACGACTCCCGAAGATGCTGAAAACAATAATTGTCGCAGGGCTCATTCTCAGACTTCTGCTGTTTGCAGTCCTGATGGTCGCCCAAGGGCAAGACATTTTTGTGTATGGTCCGAATGGTGATGCTGTCGAGTACGTCACACTCGCCGAAAACATGATCCAGCATGGAGAATTTTCGCTGTCTCCTGTAGCGCCGTTTCATCCGAATGACTTCAGAACGCCGGGTTACCCAGTATTCCTTATGCTGACAGGTGGTGGTTATGGACTGTACTGGCCGGCAGTACTCGTGCAGATCATCGCATCGATGGGGCTGGTACTTATGGTGTATTTCTTTACACGAAAACACTTCAATCAAAACATTGCACTTATTGCAGCAGCGCTTACTTCGTTCGAGCCAAACATGGTTTACTGGCCTAATCAACTCATCACTGAAGCATTGTTTACTGTACTGCTTTTTGCTTGTTTCTACATTTTTATCACCTACCTCGAAACCAAAAAGCTCAGTCAGCTTGTGTGGTATGGCATCATCTTAGCTGTTGCTACATATATCAGACAGGTCTCATATGCACTGATCTTCCTCATTCCAATGTTCGGTGCAGCAGCAATACTAGTAAAGGAAAAATCGAAAGCGGTGTTACCTGCGTTCAAGACAGCAATTTTTGCTCTGATCATTCCGATGCTCATGCTTACGCCGTGGATGTATCGCAATGCGGCTGAGATTGATTCATTTTCATATGGATCATCTTTTGCGGTTAGGGGAAGTATTGGAAAATACCTTGAGGCGTATACACTTCAAAAATTCGGGGCGATTCCGGACGATGTGTATCCACAGCTCGCAGAGGTGAATGGAGATGCTGCAGCTCAAGTTATTACATCGCTCGCATTCTCAACGGTTGCAGAAGATCCCGTCACATACATGAGGATTGGGCTTTCAACACTCGTCCCGTTCTTCGCATCTGATGGGTGGTTTACGATCGCTAAAACAGTCAACCCTGCATTTGAAGTTGGCTCATTCAATAAAACATGGTCTGGTGGTGTCGGAGAGTTTAAAGCTTTGCTCGACGGATATCTTCATAGTGGCGGCATGCCATTCCTCGCTGCTAAAGCTTTGTATGCGCTGCTAGCCTTATGTACGATCCTCGGCACACTTATGAGTCTTGTTCATAGAAACGCACGGACCACAGTTCTGTTTCTGATTCTCATGACCGCTTTCTTTGCGGTCGGCTCAGGTTTGGGAAGCTATGCACGATTTCGATATCCTATAGAACCTGTGCTATTCATATTTGCAGCGGTGTTTATAGCATGGCTCATGAGCAAAAGAACCAAGCGCGCTTAGTATGAAGTCAATCTCATTTATCATTCCGGCCTACAACGAAGAAACTTCTATCATTCGTGCGATAGATGCTGTTGTTGGATATGCAACTCAGCATTGCGACGAATATGAAGTATTGGTTGTAGATGACGGAAGTACGGATAAAACGCGCGAGCTGGCCTCAGGACACGCATCATCGCATGTTCAGCTCATATCACACGCCCAGAACAAAGGGAAAGGTGCTGCGGTCAAAACAGGGGTCGAAGCATCCTCAAAAGAGTGGATTGTATTCCTGGATGCTGATCTCTCCACAAAACCTGAGGACGTTGCAGTTTTCACACAGCATACTGACGCAGATATTATTATAGGTTCGCGCGCGCTGCCAGACTCCATCCTAACAAAGCGCCAACCCAAATTACGCGAGCTGCAGGGGAGGGTATTTAACAAAGTTATTCGATACATGCTTGATATCCCATTCTACGATACTCAGTGTGGATTCAAGGCGTTTCACAAAAAAACAAAACACTTGTTTCAGGCGCTTGAAACAAGTGGTTGGGTCTTCGATGTCGAGCTACTCAAGCTCGGACAAAAAAATGGATACCTCATTCGCGAAGTACCCATCTCATGGCACGATGACCCGGACACGCGCGTAAAAGGATCAGACATTTTCAATATTCTTCGCGATCTTCACTCAATCAGAGGTCGACACAAATAAAAAAGACCGCACTATGTGCGGTCGAGTTCATTACGCAGCAGTCGCTGCAGTACAATCAGGGCAATCTATCTCCATGGCGATGCCAAGAGGCGATCTACTTGCGGGAAGGATAGAGGTCTTGCTGTCATTGCACGTTTTGCATGCGCCAGGGATCCCCGTCTCACCAGTTCCTTGGCACTGATCACAGGTTACCTCGGCGCCAATCCCTAAGCCTGTTTGCTCGGCACTCAGAATGATATTTTTTCGGCCCTCACATTTGCTACACACAGCCATGATAGAAGCTCCTATGCTATTATCTATGCAGCAGTAAGCTAGCATGTGATACGCCCGCTGTCAAGGTCTAGAACTGGTAATACAAGAATACGACTTGTGTGTAGTTCATGAGAACTAAACACGTAATCAAGAGAAAAGCGAGCGCAATGGCGGCGCTTTTTTTAGTTGAGTAGGTAATTTCGTAAGAGTTTGGAGAGAAGAGTGCGATAAGTGATGCGACAAGCATCATACCGAACAATATGATTTGAGATTCAAAATTCCACGTGCTCGGCATGGTCCAATTTCCAAACGAGAACATTGCGGAAAGCATATTCACTGAATCAGTATATGTTTCATTGCGGAAGAAGATCCATGCGAACATCACGAGGGCAAGGGTGAGGATGCGCCGGAACCAATAGTTGAGGGTATCGTACCAGGGTTTAATCAACTTAGTAATACCAAGTAGTGTGCCATGAATTGCACCCCACACAACAAAGTTCCAACTCGCACCATGCCACAGTCCACCCAGCAACATAGTCAGTCCCATATTCACAAACGTACGAACATCACCTTTGCGAGAACCTCCCAATGGAATATATAAATAGTCTTTCAGCCATGCAGACAAAGACATGTGCCATCTCCTCCAAAAATCCTGGATGTCGACGGATTTGTAAGGTGAGTGAAAGTTCTGTGGGAACTTCAAGCCAAACAAAAGTCCGAGGCCAAGTGCCATGTCAGAGTATCCCGAGAAATCAAAGTAAAGCTGAATTGTGTAACCAAGAATTGCTACCCACGCAGTCATGCTTGTGAGTACTGCGGTATCTGCGAATAACGGATTGATAAAAAATGCAACGGTATCAGCGATGATGACTTTCTTGGCCAAACCAACAATAAACATGGAAGCACCACGATGGAACATCTGTGTTCTGCCTCCGCTGTCTATGTTATCCAAATCGTCGACAATATCGGAGAAGCGAACGATCGGCCCGGCAACAAGTTGCGGGAACAGGGAGACGTAACATGCAAACTCCATGAAGTTGTTGGTTGGTTTGAGCTTCCCTCGATATACGTCGATGGTGTAGCTCATGGTTTGGAAGGTGAAGAAAGAAATTCCAACTGGCAAAATAATGTCGAGGTTTGGCAGTGTCGGTGAGAGTTGAAAGAGCCTGAATAGTGACTGCAGAGAGTCCACGGTGAAATTGAAGTACTTAAAGAAGGCAAGCATGCCAAGATTCGCAAGAAGCGATACAAAGAGGACAAGTTTTTTATTTCTACCGGTGTGCTTCGGGATTTGCCGCGCAACATAAAAATCGATCATGGTAGAAACCAATAGTAGTCCGGTAAACCGCCAATCCCAATATCCATAGAAGAGATAGCTCGCTAGCGTCAGCCAGATGTATCGAGGTTGTTTTCCTTTCAGCGCCCAAAAACCGACCCATGCGATAGGGAAGAAGACAAGTAGAAAAATGTATGAATTGAAAATCATAAGGCCTCAAATATACTGGTGGTAATCATGCGCATGTTCGCAATCCCAGCGTGTGTTGGATCGCGGAAGTTCTGTTCATCGCCACCAAACGCATCAGTCGTAGCAAAGTCATGAAACGTAACTGAAGATGGCATTTGATCCGTGAAAAATTCTCTGAGTGCATCCTCGATCGCAGTAATATTCGTATCAACCTCAAGTTGAGATCGAGTGATGTGCGGCATGGGCATCAGCACGACATCAATCTCGATACTATGGTCCATTGAATATCGAACAAGTGCACGGAATGCCTCAAGTCGATCCCAGTTGGGCTCATTGAGGCCCTCAAATAACGCTAGCGCTCTGTAGTAGTTGTCTAGAATTTTAGCCTCATCATATGGAACAAATAGGGTATCTTGCATACCGTTCGCAAAGAACGAAACGCGGTCGGTCGGCATGCTGGTGGCGCTGAAAAAAATAGAGCGTCCAATATCGCGTATGTAAGAAGCGTTTACTTTATCTTTGAGTGTCCGAGGTAGTCTCTGGATAAGTGGTGGGGCAGGATCGGCCAAGTATTTTTTGAGATGTTTGTTGTTAAGAAGTTGGGGATCGATAGGGTCGTTGTTAAATGCTCCTGCATTAAAACCAATAACGAGTCGTTCTGGAATAACCTGACGTTCTTCGATGAGAAACTTCAGAATTGCCAAGTGATCTTCAGGTCGACCGTATGAAACGGATGCATTAAAGGCGCTTTTATCGGTCAATGTAGTAATCTGCTCAGGATCCATGGTAAACACGCGAGAGGAGCCCATGACTAATATCTCTGGCTTTTCCGGGAGAGCATCAAGAAGCTCGAGCTTTTCTGTTCTGTTGGTTAGTACGATGGGAGCAATGATTCCTGTACCAAAATCCTCATGCGGGTCAACAAGAAGAATTGCAGTTAGTAATAGCGAAGCAAAAATAAAAAAAGACGCAATGAGCGTCACAAAAAAACGGCCCTCTGCTTGGGCTAATGCATAACGAAATCGTGCGTAAAATGATGTCTGGGGCATAAGGTGAGTTCGCTATTGTATGTCGCACCACATAAGCTGTCAAAGTAGTTGCTCATTGCGAATGTCCATGATAGGATATCTTTCGATTAATTAGCCTTTTTTTATGGAAAAACCGGTTTGGAAAACGCTATCTGAGGAGGTATTTTTTAAGACGCCGTGGACAACGTTCATGCACAAAGAGTTTGAGTTACCAACAGGTAAACAAGGGCATTACTGGTATGTCCACACAAAAGGATCAGCTTTTGTTATTCCATTGCTTCCAGATGGACGCGTACTCATGGGTCATCAATATCGCTACCTCGTCGACCGTATGTCATACGAATTCGCCGGTGGAAGTGTGAAAGAGGGGACAACATACGACGATGCTGCAAAAGAAGAGCTTGAAGAGGAATTGGGATATGTAGCGGATGATATGCAGCAGGTGGGAGAATTCATTCCGATGAACGGTGTGACTGATGAAGTGTGCAAGGTATATGTTGCCAAAGGACTTACTAAAAAAGAACAGAACTTGGAGGAGACAGAGCAAATCGAGGAAGTAGCATTTACTCCTCAGGAATTTGATCAGATGATCATGGAGGGAAAGGTAGATGACGGGATGACACTTGCTGCGTGGACACTCGCACGACCATACATTTCATAATGCAATAATTTAATTACGATATGGACAATCAATTTGCACCGGAGAAATATTTCGATCTGACGAACTACATGCACAAGGAACTGTTTGAGGGAGTTGAATTTGTGTGGGAGGCTTTTAATCGATCAGAAAAATACTTGGAGAAGTTGTTTTCAGAAACACCAAAGGATCAATGGATTCAAGGTGAGGTTTCTCCACAAGCGATTTTGAAAGGAGATGTTATTGTTGCTGCAGGGGCAAAAGTTGAACCGACTGCATACATCGAGGGGCCGTGTTACATTGGTCCACGCTCGATCGTTGGGACGGCAGCATACATTCGCGGACTCACTATTTTGGGGGAACGGTCAATTATCGGACATTGCACAGAAGCAAAAAATACAATCATGCTTGACTACGCAGCAGCACCACACTTCAATTTTATTGGTGACTGCATCATGGGTGCTCGATCAAACATTGGTGCGGGTGTTATTTTGGCGAACTACCGACTCGACGCAAAAGAAGTTCCAGCTGGAGATACAACAACAGGCATGGTCAAGTTTGGAGCGATTCTTGGAGATGAAGTGAAAGTTGGGTGCAACGCCGTTCTTGAGCCAGGTATGTTTATTCAGAAAGACACATGGGTTGGACCAACACAATATCTGCGACGCGGTGTATACAAGAAAGGTGAGCGTCATTCAGATGTGATTCGATTTGAAAAAGAACAACTTATGGTGGCTCGTAATAAAGAGCTCGCATAATATGCATCAACACGAACATACAAAAACACACGAAGAGTTAGGGGATGTATATGAAAAGGTACCAGCTACGTACTGGGATGATTCGTATAAAAATAATCGACTGCAAAAACTGTATTACGACATTCGATTCAAGATTATTAATGATTTGCTTGCAGACGTACCAGAGCAAGGATCTGTACTCGATGTCGGATGTGCTTCTGGTTTCTCAATAGATCATTACGCTAAAGCACGTCCAGACGTATCATATGCTGGTGCTGATGTTGCACCACATCACATTGAATACGCTCAGAAAGAGAGACCTCAACACACATTCAAAACAGGACCAGCAGAGGCACTTCCATACGAAGACAACACGTTCGATTCCGTCACCATGCTGGATGTTATCGAGCATGTCGTTGATGTAGACGCATGTCTTGCTGAAATGAAGCGTGTGCTGAAACCAGGAGGAACTGCGATTATTTTTGTCGTAGAAGAACACAACCCACTCTTTCAGGTGATCTGGTGGATATGGCTCAAAACAAAAGGAAAGGTGTGGGAAGAAGCTCATTTGCGTGAATATACAAAAGAATCACTTGCTGCAGATGTCAAAAAAGTAGGATTCACTGTAGAGGATGAACGACGTTCTCATGGGACGATGGGGCTCGCAATAAAGGCACGAAAACAATAATATGAAGATCAGCATTGTCATTCCGTGTTACAACGAGGAAGATAACATTTCTGGTCTAAAAACTATTCTCGAACCAGAGCTCAAAGCGCTGGGTGTAGATTATGAGGTGGTAGCGATTGATGATGGTAGTACTGATACAACACAGCAGCGTCTCTACGAGTCGGATGTCGAACACTTGCGTGTCGTGCAGCACGCACGCAATGGAGGGTTGGGCGCAGCCATTCGAACTGGAATCGCACATGCACAGGGTGACACAATTGTGTTGCTCGATTCTGACATGACATTTCATCCAAAATACATTCGAGACCTCAAAAAAAGGTTTGATGAGGGTGATGTTGAGGCTGTGATAGGATCTCACGGATTGGCTGGGTACTCTGACGATATTCCGTGGTGGCGTGTTGTGGTTAGTAAAATGGCTAACGGTGCGTACTCTCTCGCTTCCGGAACACGAGTCCATGGCATCAGCTCAATTTTTAGAATGATGGATGCACAGGCTGCGCAACGAGTTCAACTCGAAACACAGAGTTTCGAAACACCAGTTGAACTTTTCTTCAAAATGCATTTTGATGGATCACGATATGTAGAAATTCCAACACCTATTGGAAATCGAGAATTCGGATCATCAAAACTAAATTACAAAAAAGAGATCCCTCGTCATTTAAAACTGCTTAAGAGAGTTTTTGGATGGCGGTTAAGTTCAAAAAAAAAATCCGTAGCAGAAAACATGGACTAGCGGCCATCGTAGCACTTACGATTTTAGCTCTATACGGCCTGCCTCACATCCTGGTTCCACAGTGGCAGGGAAACATGGGTATGGGTGAATATCATCCATACTCATACGAAGCTCCTGTGCTTGATGATATAGCTGCTTACGGGTCACGGGTGCGCGAGGTAATAGACGGACATTTCGCTGATGGTGATGCGTATGTAGCGGAATACAAAAACCATGCAACTGCATGGGGAAATCTGCTCATTGCAATTATGATCGGGTTTATTCCGTACCTTATTGGATTAACCGATCCGACCTATCTTTTTGTACTCTTTTCGCTTATCGGACCAGTCGGCGCATTCCTAATGCTATATGCGCTGGTCCAACGAATGTACCCGCATGCGAAACGATTTGCTGTGTTGCTCTCGCTTACGGTTACTATTTTCCCAAATATCCTTATAGCGATCCGAGCAGCGCTGGCCGATCCAACAAAGTTGCATCCATTCACATTTGTCGCTACAGCTTTTGATCCAGCGTTTACTCGCACATTCATACCATCGCCTGGATTCATCATGTTCTTCGCATTCTTGTATTTTACATACAGGGCTCTTGTTGAACATCACAAAGCATCGAAGTACCTTGCGGGCATATTGCTTGGTATTCTGTTCTACGTCTATTTCTATTACTCGGTGTACGCTGCCTTTATGGTCATATTACTGACCATTTTCTCGTTCATAAGAGAAAGGAGATCTGCAGTTGGACCACTCACGATTGGTGTTGTTGGTCTTGTGGTTTCAATTCCATATTTTGCAAAAACGTATGCGCTGCAAGGACTCTCGTATTACGAAACACTGTCTGAGCGCGTTGGGCTCGTGTATGGTCGAACGTTTGATACATCCTCACTCGATGTCATTATTCTTTCGACTATAATGTTGTCGCTCGCATTCGTCATGATAAAAAACAAAGAAAAGTTTATCTACATTGCAGCGCTCATGATTCCTATGTCGATAGTGGTGAATATCCAGCTCATTCTCGGCTTCAATCCACAACCAGATCACTGGGGGTCACGTGTCAACGTGTACATGTTGGTCCTCTCGCTTGGGGTGATTTCATTTGCAGTATACGACAGAATAATCACAAAAAAGAATTGGACACAAAAAGCACACCTGCTTGAGCTCGCGGCAATTACATTGCTTTTGACGAGCGCATTGCATGTACATCTTTCTGATAGATATGTGAAGGCGTCAGAATACACAATGCCAGTCGACATTTTAGAATCATATGAGTGGATAAATGATAATACAGAACCTGACAGTGTTGTCGTGTCAAATTCCACGCGCACAACTGCGTTTGCTCCATTTCTATCGCACGCAAATGTATATGTACCTCTCGGGTGCTACACGGTCGCATCGCACGACGAAATTCTCGATAGATACAACCAGGCACGCGTGCTGTTTGATACGCGCGAAGATTTTCATAAGAATAATCTGGATGGAGACTACAGCTACTTTGTGAATCCAATACGAGGCTTCCAACTTGATCCGCTCTATGCGCTTTTCTGTGATACGTTCCGTACGCGCAGGGGAGGAAGGGATTATTCGCAAGAGGGGAGTCATCGATCATTACCAGATGACTTTAGGCAGGATTTCATTGACAGCTATAACGGTGTATCATTAAAAGACTCAGTGACACTTCCATATCGTGCCGACTATATCTATAATGGTCCATTCGAAAAGTTCCTCGGACGATTTGATGCTGATAAGTGGAGCAACATCGAGCTCGTATATAGCAAGGGAAGGGTGGACATATACAGAATTTTGGACGAGAAGTAATATGAAAAAAATAGCTCTGAATATAAATTTTGACTCTCTTTACTTTCCTCTGTCCATTAATCGAATGGAAAACAGGGATCCTACCTTTTTCAAAGTTGCAGATCGGTTTCTCGAAACAGCAGATGCGCACAACTTCAAATGTTCACTTTTCGTTATTGGAAGAGATCTGGAAAATCCGGAAGTTGCTGCTCGCGTGAAATACTGGCACGACGCAGGACATGAGATCGGAAATCACTCATGGACACATCATGGAAATCTTGGTGCCACCAAGCCAGAAAAACAGAGAGACGAAATAAAACGAACTCATGAAAAAATTACGAACACGATTGGGGTAGAACCTCGCGGATACATTTCACCTACGTGGTCGATGAGTCCAACAAGCATTCAAACGCTCCTGGATTTAAAATACGTTTACGACACGTCTGCTTTTCCGTCTCCTATTATGCTCGCAGCAATCGCAAAACTCAAATTTAACTCACGCACAGATCAGAAATTCGATGCAAACTTTCTATCCCGAAATGATAAAAAAGTACTACTGTATGGAACACGAAAACCATATCTCATTCGGCCGGAAAACATGCATCGTCCTAATGTTAGCGGACTACTGATGTTGCCAGTGCCGACTGTAACGCCGCTTCGTTTGCCTGTGTGGCACACTATGTCATTCATGTGGCCTAAGAAAATGCATAAAGCATTCATCACGAAAGCTATCCAAAAAGGCCGGGGTTTCTACTATCTGATGCATCCAGCGGATATTGCGAGTTACGAAGAAGATTTCGATCCTGACATTGTGAAACAGCATGAGGATGAACTTGCTGTGTTTGAGCGCATGGATACACCTCTCAGAGAAAAGCTGGCGATGTTTGAGGAGGTGATTGCTCACATGGCTGGACAGGCTGAGTTTGTTACAATGAGAGAGTTGGCTGACGATATAATTCAAAATCGGACATATGCAAAAGGCTAAATTGCGTGCAGTGATATTCACGGAAGAGGACTACGCATTTTTGTTTTCTGCCTGGAAAACCTTTTTGGATTCAGAAGAAAACTACGATGTGGTTGGGATTTTTACATTTCCCGCCATATTAGCCAAGCACAAGGGAATCCACGTTCCCCTGTACTATCTTAAAACATTCGGAGTTGTCGTTGTCATCAAGCTCGTGCTCATGACGATCTCCATGCACGTTAAACGACTTTTTGGGAAACATCCTCGATCATATAAAAAACTCGCACAGGCTCATGTTGCTGCGTATGAAAAGCACTCCAACCCAAACAACGCTAAGGTAATTGATCGTGTAAAAGAACTTGATGCCGATCTGATTCTCTCAACATGCGGATACATTTTTAAAAAGAAAATTCTCAAAGCTCCAAAGATTGGAGTCATTAATAAGCACTCCGCACTCCTTCCGTCGTACAGAGGACTCATGCCAGTTTTTTGGGCGCTGATGGAAGGTCGTACGCACGTTGGCTCGACAATTCACTTTATGGATGAAGAGATCGATAAAGGAAAAATGATTATTCAAAAAGAATACAAACAAGATTTTTCGAGTGTGCATGAAGCGTACACACAAGTATATAAAGATTTTCCAAAAATGATGTGGGATGCGCTCGATCGTGTTCAGGCAGATGGACCATATCCGAAATACCCGGATCGGACTCCGTCGTATTTCTCACTTCCTACGCGGAAGGATTACAAGTGGCTGAAGAAACAAGGAAAGAAATTTGTATAAATTTGACGCTGGTCTAGGGTCTGTGTAATCTTACCGTAAACACTAGAAGGAGTTAGATATGCAGTGACTACGATCATGGAAGCTTCCAAACTGCAGAATCGTTGAGCATCGCAGCGATGGACCGGTAGAAGGGGTCATTGAATATCATGGCGTAAATGGTGACGGCTCTTTTGGTGTTGGTTGGCACCAAAACGGGGGAGGAAATCGCACGACACTGTTCAGTCCGAACACATGGAGATGCGATGTGGTGAGTGACGAAAAAGTTCAGCTGGTGCGGTTGGCTCCCGATGAGGGCACATGCGACTTACCCTTTGAGAATACGGATCTCTACACCATCGGAAATCCCTAATAATACTGGCCCTACAGAGGGCCTTTTTTGATTGACAATATGGGCTCTCACACCTATACTAAAACAATTATGGAAGACCAAAAACAGGACATCCAAGTGGACAAAAAACACTACGATATGGCTTACGACCACAAAGCTCGTTGGCTATCGTATTGGTATCAAATACAGTTCGTGATGGGGTTTAATCCTCGGACTGTTCTTGAGGTTGGATTAGGCAATGGACTCGTTCGAAACTATCTCAACCGTCAAGGAGTACAGATGACGACAATCGACATCGACCCAGAGTTACATCCAGACATTGTGGGGTCGGTGACAAATATCCCTGTTGAAGATAATTCCTATGACGTGGTTCTTGCTGCTCAGATCATTGAGCACCTTCCGTACGAAGAAGCAAAAAAGGCGATGAAGGAGATTGCACGTGTCTCAAAAAAGGGTGCGATGATTTCAGTTCCAGACTCTCGTAAGACATTACTGAAAGCAGGTTTTCATATTCCCAAGATTGGGTGGAAAGACTTGTTCGTAAAAATTCCATCAGGACAAGAGCATGCATTCGACGGTCAACACTACTGGGAAATAGGGAAGCGCGGGTACGGGTTGGACAAGGTTCGAGAGGACCTTGTTGATGCAGGTTTTAATATCAAGAAAGACATTGTTCCAGCAGATGTTCCAACAAAGCACTTTTTCATTTTGCAAAAAAAGGAGACTCAAAAAACATAGTATGAAACTTGCGTATATCGCCAACATGAGGCTTCCGTCCAACCGTGCACATGCATGGCAGATTATGCGTATGTGTCATGCATTTGCGCAGAATGGTCATCATGTCACACTCTACATCCCAAACAGGAAAACTGACGTAGAAGGTGACTCATTCGATTTCTATCATCTGCCACACAGTTTCGAAATTAAAAGAATACCTACGATAGATCTGTTTCCGGTTGCATGGATGCCTCGCGTTGTCGCGTACTGGGCCAACACACTCGCGTTTTCATTCGGGCTGCTCATGCGCATTTCCACGCTCAGATCAGGCATTGTATACTCACGAGATCCATCCAGCACGCTGTTTCTCTCGGCGCTGGTTCCAAAGTGGTGCTACGAAGTACATGATGCTCCGCGTAAAACCATAGGTAATAAAATTCTGTTTACCATTTTGCGAAAGATCGTTGTGACCAACTCATGGAAGAAGCAGTACCTCATGGAGACTTTCAAAACGAGAAAACACAAAATCCATGTTGAGCACCATGGTGTGGATGCAGATAAGTTTCAAGGCGCCAAAGCTGACATCAAACCACTTCCTGAAAACAAAAAGTACGTCATATACACAGGTCACTTATACGACTGGAAAGGTGTGTATACACTCGCTCGAGCAGCAGTATTTTTCCCTGATGATATTGAGGTTGTGATGGTAGGAGGAAATGTCGAGGACGTCCAAGCGCTAAAAACGTTTATAGATAGAGAAAAGGTAACAGGGATTACACTGCTCGGTCATCAGCCACACGACCACATGCCCACATATCAAAGCGTTGCCGATGTGTTGGTGTTGCCGACATCAGGAAATTACTCAATCGGAAAGTTTGAATCATCCCCACTGAAACTATTTGAATACATGTCGTCGGGTACACCAGTTGTCGCCTCTGATTTGCCAGCGGTTCGTGATATAGTGGACGACTCGCATCTACACTTTGTCGAGCCAGATAGAGCAAAAGATCTGGCAGACATGGTTATAGATATATTAGAAAAGGGAAGTACAAAAGCAGAGGCAGCGCATGCTCGGGTAGCATTACAGACATGGGAGAGGCGCACACAGCGGCTAGTAAATTTCATAACGACCGTATGAACACGCAATTGATTGACTGTCCGGGCTGTGGCAGTGACAACTACGAAGATATATTTCACAAGGGTGATCTCGATCAGGATCTACGAAAC
>CAZHXK010000007.1:0-26992 GCA_964536565.1 uncultured Gammaproteobacteria bacterium | reverse complement strand
TGCACTCGGCTTTGCTATCGGTGCGGTTCTGTCAGGGCTCGCCGGAATCTTCGGCATGCTGACAAGTGTGCAGGCAAATCTTCGTACAGCACAAGCTGCAAAAACATCCATGCAAAAAGCTATGGACGTCGCTGTAAAGGGTGGAGCTGTAACCGGAATGCTTGTGGTAGGACTCGGACTCCTCGGAGTAACCGGAGTGTACATGTTGTTCAACGGAAGCACGGACGCACTCATCGGACTCGGATTCGGTGGATCACTCATTTCAGTATTCGCTCGATTAGGTGGAGGTATCTTTACCAAAGGTGCTGATGTCGGAGGAGACCTCGTCGGAAAAGTTGAAAAAGGAATTCCAGAAGATGACCCTCGCAACCCAGCAGCTATCGCTGACCTTGTTGGAGACAACGTTGGAGATTGCGCAGGGATGGCAGCCGACCTATTTGAAACATATGCCGTAACTGCAGTCGCAACAATGTTGCTCGGTGGATTGCTCTACCCAGAATCAACATTGCTCGCACTATACCCGCTCGTTATCGGTGCAGTTGCTATCTTCGCATCAATTCTCGGAACATTTGTCATCAAGCTCGGAAAAAAGAAAAACATCATGGGCGCACTGTATAAAGGATTAATTGCTGCTGGTGTACTTTCAGCGCTTGCATTCCAACCCGTAACCACATGGTTATTCGGAGGAGAACAGGTAGCAGAAGGATTAACTGCAGCAAACCTTACATACGCAGCTCTCATCGGATTAGGTGTAACTGCGTTAGTTGTATGGCTCACTGAGTACTACACATCAACTGACTACGCTCCCGTTAAACAGATCGCAAAAGCTTCAGAATCTGGTCACGGAACAAACGTTATTTCAGGGCTTGCAGTCGGAATGAAATCAACTGCACTTCCTGTTCTCGTTATCGCAGCCGGCATCCTCGGTGCATTCCACTTCGCTGGATTGTACGGAGTAGCCATCGCTGCAATGAGCATGCTCTCACTTACTGGAATCATCGTTGCTATTGATGCATACGGACCGATCACAGACAACGCTGGTGGAATCGCAGAAATGTCGAACCTCCCAAGTGATGTACGTGAAATTACAGACGCACTCGACGCAGTTGGAAATACTACAAAAGCCGTCACAAAAGGATACGCAATCGCATCAGCAGGATTAGCCGCACTCGTACTATTCGCTGCATACACAGAAGAGTTCGCTGCCCGCGGAAAAGAATTGGTATTCGAACTCGGCGATCCTATGGTTGTTGTTGGATTGTTCATTGGTGGAATGATTCCATACCTCTTCGCTGCTTACGCTATGGAAGCCGTTGGAAAAGTTGCAGCAAAAGTTGTTGATGAAGTTCGACGACAGTTCAAATCTATTCCAGGCATCATGGAAGGAAAAGCAAAACCAGATTACGCAGCAGCTGTAGACATCGTAACTAAAGGTGCTATCATTCAAATGATCATACCAGCAATGCTACCCATCATTGTTCCTGTATTAGTCGGAACAATCCTCGGCCCTGTTGCGCTTGGTGGTGTATTAGTTGGATCTATCGTAACTGGAATCTTCCTCGCGTTCTCAATGGCTACTGGTGGTGGCGCATGGGACAACGCAAAGAAATACATCGAGATGGGGAATTACGGTGGTAAGGGCTCATTCGCTCACGCTGCTGCAATTACCGGAGACACCGTAGGAGATCCCTACAAAGATACAGCCGGCCCAGCAATTAACCCTATGATCAAAATCATTAACATCGTGGCACTCCTCATTGTAGGTTTAATGGTCTAACCCTCAAGCACACAAACAAAAACGCCCAACCGGGCGTTTTTTGTATACATACACCCCATTGACAACACATAACTTCAGTGCTAGTATCCATCCAGTTACATTTCACATAATCTCGTACAAGAGGACAATAGATTGGCTAGAAAACGAAAGCTCACCCGAAACGCACAGGAGAAACTCGATGCTATCATGGTCAATATCGACCAGGCACTAGCAAACCGTATTGATGACGAAGAAGTCGAGGTACAGCTTGCCAAAGACACCCCCCGCAGCGCTACCGTCGTCGTTCAACATCGACTAGGCCGGCGCTCACTGCCACACCGATTTGGCTATGTCGCAGGGAATCAAGTCCTGTATATCGGAGAGGCAAACAGCGCCTAATCACCAAGCCCCAGGACGGGGCTTTTTTATATTGACAAGAACCCCTGATTGAGCTATACTCCCATCATCAAATTACTCTAAACTTTATCTATGGTTATCACATGCGAAAGCAAGCCAAAATCAATGGCACACATCACTCTCACCGTTCCCGTTGCAGAACAAGAACCATTCTTGCAAAAAGCAGCAGAACACATTTCTAAAAATTTAAAGGTTTCTGGTTTCCGCGCAGGACACATTCCCTACGACATCGTTAAGAAAGAAGTAGGAGAAATGGCAATCCTTGAAACAGCAGCAGACGAGATGATCAAAAAAGGTCTTGTGGAGGCAATTCGCGAACACAAGCTCGAAACAGTCGGACAACCAGACGTAAAGGTAAAAAAACTTACCCCAGGAAACGACGTTGAAGTTGATATCGAATGGGCAAAACTTCCAGACACAAAACTTCCAGACATCTCAACAATTTCTGTACAAGAAAAAACAATGACTGTCGATGCAAAAGAAATCGACGAAGCACTCGAACAAATTCGTAAAATGCGCGCAACCGAAGCGGCATCAACAAAAGAAGCTGGTAAGGAAGATCGCGTCGTTGTAGACATGGAAATCATGATTGACAATGTTGCCATCGAAGGTGGAACTACAAAAGATCATGCAATTTATCTGTCAGAAGATAGTTATGTTCCAGGACTAACCGACAAACTTGTCGGTGCAAAAAAAGGCGAGAAGAAGGAATTCACACTTGAAATCCCAGCAACACACTACTCCAAATTACTAGCCGGAAAATCTGCTCAGTTCAAAATTGACGTGAAAGAAGTATTTGAACGAACACTTCCTGCGCTCGATGAATCATTCGCAAAAGCACTTGGAACTGATTCAGTTGATGCACTCAAAGAACTTCTCAAAGAAAACTTGCTTCGCGATAAACAAGCAAAAGAAGCTGACCGCGCAACAGGTGAGATGATCGATACCATTCTTGATAAAACAACATTCGGAGACATTCCTAAAGTTCTCATCGAAGCAGAAAAAGAACGCTTATTCGGAGAATTCAAGCAACGCCTCGAAGAACAAGGAATGGGAGTTGATAAGTACTTGGCAGACATTAAAAAAACTCCTGAAGAATTAGGAGATGGGTTTAAAGAGCAAGCTGAAAAGCGAGTTAAAGGATCACTCGTCTTCCGAGATCTTGCAAAGGACGAAGACATCAAAGTATCAGAAGAGGAAATCAAACTTGAGATGGAAAACGTCAGAAAATCATATCAGGACAACCCTAACGTTGATGAAAAACTCAAAGATCCAAACATCATCGACTTCATCACAGTAAACCTCCGCAACAGAAAAACTACAGAGAAACTCAGAGAGCGGTTAGTGAAAAAACCTGAAACAAAAAAGAAGGAAGCTGACACAGAGAAAAAGTCGTAATAACAAAAACCCCGGCAACGGGGTTTTTATATTGACAAGAGCTGAAGACTCTGTTATAGTACCCCGTTCGATCAGTCACAAAAAATCAAGGATTACGATGACATATAGCATGAACGGATATCTAGAAGGACTCACTGGGCTCACTATACATAGGCACAACGAACTTCACGTGAGAAGCGAAGTCGAACTAAAAGCACTTTTCACCAAACTCGCCGAGTTGGGATATACCATAAATGATCTACGAAAAGATAAACACCGACTCGAAAACAGAAAGTGGACGCCCGAGCGTATGATCGAACTCAAAATATCACTCTGGTTCGCCAAGCTCGACGTAACACGCGGCAAATGCGGATCGTGTAAAAACATCATAGGCTTCAGAGCTATCCAAACACACCAGCACAGCTGCGAAATATGTGGAGAATTCACTTACATCCACGTGGTGGATGGAGGTTCAATCGAATTCGCATTTCCAAGATCAGCCACACCGATTAAACTCTACACACAAAGGTGGGATACCGATGAAGGCTACCTATACCTCTACCCCGGGTTCATTGATGACCATCGCGGAGAAATGAGCCAGTGTTTTGCAGAGAATCCAACCCTATGGACAGAAGTTACGGAGAACGGTCAAAAACTTATTCGCGTAACAAAAGGATACGAATGGGACGCAAGTCGTGATATTCATACATACAGAACCACCGGATCCATTCGAAACTATACCGAAGTCCACTTCTGGAGAGGGGTCGAATATACAACGTACGGCGAACCAAAACTCCCCGTACTACAAACGATCAACATCCACGAAGACTGGCACACGTAAAAACAACAACGCACGATATCGTGCGTTTTTTATTTTGTCATCCCACACACAAACGAGGTGAGTTCCGCCTGTGCGTACCCTCCAGATTTCGCACTCGCATCTAAATCCATCAATCTATTATATTGATTCAAAACAAAATCCCCATCAACATCTCGTACCAATCGAGCTGTCTTATCCGCTACAAACGCATGCATTTTCAATTCACGAGCAATCTCCTTTCCACGTAGTTTTGGCTGATCATCCAACAACGCTCGAACCTTCAACATCGCTCTCCACTGCCACAACAACAACCCAATCACCTCTATCGGCGTTTTTCCAGCCTGCCACTGCTGATCCAACAAAGACAACGCACGCCCTTGATCCTTCGCATTAATCGCATCAACAAAATGAAATGTATTGTCATCAATCGCCGCTGATAAAAACAGTTCACAATCGACTTTAGTAACAATCGCTCGATCATCACCCTTCACAAACGCACACACCTGATCCACCACTCGAGACAAGCTCCACATATCCTCTTGAAATTTTTTCGCCAACACAGTCGCGGCCGCTGATTCAATCGTCACACCACAACCATCCAATCGTTCGCCAATCCACCCTGAAATCTCAGGCACACTCAACGCAGCGAACTCCTGAGCATACTGAAACTTCTTCAAAATATTAAACAATCCCAATTTAAATTTCGCTCCCTCATCCCACAACAACAAAACCAAATCCTCCCGCTTCTCGTACAACTCCAATTTTTCCTTCAGCACATCAACAAAATCACCAGCACCAGCAGACAAAACCCGCTTCACCACAACCATCTTTTTCTCTGCTAGAAACGGCGGCGCTGAAATCGCTTCCATAATCTGATTAAACCTCGCATCCTGTAAATCAAACTGAAAAATATTATGACCATCTGGATCACGCTTTTTCTTAAAACTCTGAATCGTCCGCATCATGTGTTCATGCGATCGAAAACTATCTGCACCGTAGTAAAATAAAACCATATTACAGTTCTTTCATATCACGCCAATTATCACCAACATGCACGTCGGCGATAATAGGCACACGTAAATCAACAACTCCCTCCATCACATCTGTTATCTTCGAGGCCCATTTTTTTTCTTCTCCTTTTTTAACCTCAAATACAAGTTCATCATGAACCTGCAATAACATAAGAATCTCATCACCTTTTCCGTCCAACACGTCATGCAATTCAACCATCGCCTTTTTTATGATATCAGCCTGAGCGCCCTGCGTTGGCATATTTACTGCCATCCGCTCCCCCGCTTTTCGTACCATTCCCACATCACTGGACAGCTCAGGGAAATCTCGACGACGACCAAACATTGTTTCAACATATCCATCTTTCGTAGCCTTCTTAATCGTAGAATCAACGTATTTCTTAACGCCACTAAAAGATTCAAAATAATTTGCGATAAACTCAACCGCCTCAACCCGTGAAATCCCCGTTCGAGCGGCCAATCCAAATGCACCCATCCCATACAACACACCAAAGTTAACCTCCTTAGCAGTTCGTCGAATATCTTTTGTAACATCTTTCAGTGGAATATCATGGATCTTCGCAGCGGTTGCCGTGTGTACATCCTCACCTTCATTGAAAATCCGAGTTAGCTCTTTATCTTTTGAAATATGCGCAACTAACCGAAGCTCAATCTGAGAATAATCAACCGCCAGCAATACAAAGCCTGGCTTTGGGATAAATGCCGCCCTCACCTCGCGACCCCGAGCCGTACGCATAGGAATATTTTGTAAATTGGGATTCAACGATGCCAATCGCCCTGTCGCAGCAACAGCCTGAGCAAACGTCGTATGAACACGTTTATCATTCGCCACCAACTTCGGCAACGCATCAATATACGTCGACTGTAATTTCGATAATTCACGATACACAAAAATATCCTCAATAATCGGATGCATACCTCGCAGCTTCTCTAGCTCCGATGCAGCAGTAGAATAACCCGTCTTACCTTTTTTAATTCCCTGTGTTGGCAACTGCAGCGTATCAAACAACACATCTTTCAACTGCGATGGAGAAGAAATATTAAACTCAACACCCGACGCCTTATACATGCGCTTCTGCAACTTCGCGATATCCTTAACCACAATATCATGCAATTTTTGAAGTTCATCAACATCCAACAACACACCCGTACGCTCCATTGCATACAACACCGGTAATAACGGAAGTTCAATCTCATCCAACACTTTCACAACTCCATCTTTTTTAATTTCCTTTCGCAATACATCATGAGCAACATTCAATCCATCCGCAATACTCGCAACATACTGCTTCACATCCGTCGGAACCTTAGCTGGTAATGTCACATCAGCATACTGAAACAAAACATTCGCCAAAGTCGTCTGCCGTCCCGCATGCAACACATACTCCAACAACATCACATCATCAATCACAAAATCGAACGCATCATCGACATCCAACACATGAAACATTGCCTTCACGTCAAACCCAACCAAACTAATCTTTTTTGAAAGTAACACATCGAGCAACTCATTTCTTCTCGCATCATTCAACAAAAATACAAATGTCTCAGAACCAACCGTACAGCCCAATGTCACACCGGACTCAAACATGGACGTCTGCTCAGCCTTATGCGCAAACACCACCACCTTCTTTTGCTTCTCACACAAAGCTATAAAATCCAACCAATCCTTCTGATCCACCGTCACTTCGAGTGGAATAATGGTATACGAAACCTTGCTTGCACGCACAGGCGCCACCTTCGCCCCAGGAACTCGAGAAATCAACGTATTAAACTCCAATCCTCTAAACACTTTCTCAACATCCTCAAACTCAAAATCATGAAGGTACGAATTCTTCAATGCAAAATCTGTTTTCAAATCTGTAATAATCGTGACCAACTCTTTGGCTAGCTTCGCGGCATCCGCACCCTCACGAACCTTCTTAGCCACACCAGCAGAAAAGCCCTCCAGCCCATCATCTGTCAAAGCCTTATACACCCCCTCAACAGAACCAAACGCTTGGATCAACTGCGTCGCACCTTTATCGCCAATCCCCGCAACACCCTTAATATTATCGGATGGATCTCCCTTGAATGCTTTATAATCGATGAGCTCATCCGGTGTTAAACCATATCGCTCATGCACCGCAACCTCATCATAAATCTTCACCTGAGAAATCCCCTTCTTCAACATGTACAGACTTATACGTTCATCTACCAACTGCAATTCATCCAAATCTCCTGTCACAATCAACACCTTCCAGTCCTTGTTCTTTTTCGTCACTTGTTTTGAAATCGATCCAATAATGTCATCCGCTTCATACCCCTCTTCTTCAAACCACGGAATATTAAACGCATCCAACACATCTTTAATAGGATCCAACTGATCATACAAATCCTGAGGTTTCTTTTCTCGAGTCGCCTTATATTCAGGATAAAGTTCATCTCGAAATGTTCCACCAGGCAAATCAAACGTACACACCAAACCGTCAGGCTTAATGTCGTTCATGATCTTCAATAAAAGAGATGAGAAACCATATACCGCATTCACCAACATGCCATCCTTTGTGCTCATGGGCGGCAATGCATGATACGAACGATGTAATATCGCATTTCCATCAATTAAAACCAGGGTTTTTTTATCTGAGGCCATAGAATCTATCATCCCAGACGTAATCCAGGATCCACTTATTAGAATCAAATCTTACCACCTCAACCCATTAAAAAAAAGGCCCGTAGACCTTGGTAACTTACATCGCAAATAAGCGAAACATCTCTCGTGCATTCGGAGAAAACGGCTTTAATACCGAAAGCTCATACGGCGTGTAAAACCCCGCGCCCGCCCCCTCGAGAACATCAAAATCTCTCCAGTTCAGTGTACGGAGATACTCAAGACAATGAAACGGAGGACCGCTAGGCTTGTTGAAGAAACCAACATAGCGAAAGTCATCTACCGTAACAGCAACCCCAAGCTCTTCCTCGAACTCACGAGCAGCGCAATTACGTGCCACACGCTCAACATCCACTATTTCGAAACCATCAGTATCAACCGCATCAGCCTCGTCGATCTGTCCACCAAATGTTCCAAAATGCAACTTCAGCTTGCACTCTGGTGCATTGTCACGAAACTGTACTAAATACTTACCATGTCGATTTCTAATCAGAAATCCGACACAACCACGAGAACTACTCATACTAGACTCCTCTATTAAGAACCTAAAAACGTTAACATCCAACAAACTCCCTGTCAATAAAAAAACCGCCATCAAGATGACGATTTTTTCAGGCCAGAGCGGGGATGGGACGAACGAACGAAACGAGAGAGATGAAAAGCGATAGCTTTACATGTCCGAGTGAAGTGAGTGAGATGGCCCGACGCAGGAGGGCTACCCACGAATAGTGGGTGAGATAAGAAATATGCATACAAAAAGAAAAAACACCATGACAAGCATGATGTTCTATCAAGGCCAGAGCGGGGATCGAACCCACGAATAGAGGATTTGCAGTCCCCTGCCTTACCACTTGGCTACCTGGCCACGAACAGCAAGCATATAGAAATCAGTCATATTAATCAAGTAAGAAAAAAAGCGGGGCTTACCCGCCACATACATATGAGATAGTTAAGAGACTCACCCCCAGCAATAATGCAAACAACCCTACTCCGAATTGAGGAGCAACACTGTGTAATACATGCATCTCTCTCCGGGCTGCTCGCTCATCACTCATACCACCAGACTGCACACGATCTTTGCGTGCCTCATTCGCATACCACAACGCACCTAAGATACTAAATACACCCACAAGCGAAAGAATTCCACCAGCTGCAAATATCAACGTAGCCATATCTATCGAGACTCCTTTGTGAGAACTGAAATGAGAATATACACCCAGTACTCCAACCCGTCAACTACTTCTGAATAACACCACGACGATTCAACTCAGCTTCAACAACAGCGGATTCTGCAGCACACTTCTCTTTACTATGCATCGAATGAGCGACCACTAAAAAAATTACAAAGACTCCAGCGAGAAAAACATATCCAAGCCAAGCCAAGACAGAAAATAGCAGAACCGCAGCAATCCCACTCAAAGGGAGAGCGACAAGGCTAATGCTGACCCGCCTACGCATAGACGCACCGCGACTTCCATAGCTTCTATGCAAAGCCATTAAAGCCGAATCTGTATGATGCCGAAATTGCTCCGGACGACTTTTCATTTCTACACGATGAACACCAGTATCTGTTCGCTTCCACGGACCCGAATTTCCCATAACTTCCTACCTCGCATGTCATGAATGAATGTTAAAGAACACTTTTCACGTGAGACCATATTTCGAGTTTTGTCAACATAACAAAAACACCCCGGTTGGGGTGCTCTTGCCTCCTTTATATGTCATGTTATCGACGCGCAACCTCGACTACGGGAGGAAGAACCTCAATTTCCACATACTTATATCCGTATGCGATAGCCGCATCATATGTCGGCATCCACAGATCCATTTTTTTGTGATACCGCTTGTTCATACGATCAGCCACAACAAACTCCTTGTCGCCATACAGCTCAGGAATTTTCACACGTGTGCCAAAAGGCAAAAAGTTTGCAGCAACAATTCCATCACGCACCACCGTTTGATTGGCAGTAATAAATGGGGAATCATCCGTCTGATTCATAGCTGAAGAATACGCAGTAGTACCAACCCAGGTTGTATAACCACGTTCTTCTGCTACTGGCAATGATTCTGCAAGACGTTCCTCAATTCCGAAATCTTTAGCGGTATCCTGCACCAATTCGGGCACAGCATGCACACCAACAGGAAGCGTTGAGACTGCAGTTGTAATCATTAAGGCCTTTGCTGTCGCTTGGGCAATAAGTGATGATAACATAGTATTTTATTCAATAAATACAACAGAATTCTTCTAAATCTCCTTAATAAAAAAATGTCTCTGTTTTTTCAAAGACGCCAGTAGTATAGCATAAAAAGGCCATTTTGTCAATGCTCTGATGTGGATGAAAAATTAATCTGTTGTACGATTTTTACAACAAAAAAATGACCCTTTGAGGAGTCATTTTTAAATCACTTTTATTTACGAACCGCTTTCAAATGTCGCACCATCATCCCCATCAATAACACCGAAGCGAGAACTAAAACGAGTGGCAACAGCCATGGCATGCGTTCCGTAAACGGAGCGAGTACAGGCACAAACTCAGCGTTCACCACCTCAACTCCGAGCACTGCAGTCGACGCATTCGCTACATTGATAAATTTCAATCGACGCTCAATATCATACTTTGGGCGAGTTGCTCGCGGGTTTCCATAAAGCAATTCATACTCGTCATCACCCGCCTCAAAAATCACACTACGAACAGATCCAGAGACCGTCGCGCCACTAAACGAAATCGGAGTATCATCTCCATTCAATACAACGACGCGTAAATGCTGTGCACTTGTATCTGAAAATTCCAGTGTTAAATTCTCACCAGCAAATGCATCTGTATCGTATCTGAACAAATATTCTCTCCCATACACGCGATCATAGTCACCCTCATCATTCTGTGCCCACACTTGCGCAGGCCGATCAAAATTTTTCTCCTTGGTTTTGAGTGTAATTTTATTTGCTGGAAGCTGATCATACCCTAGATCAATATCAATCACCGTATTTCCATCCTCATTCACTGACTGATCAAACACTACATCATATGATGCATCCTTAGCCTTACGTATCTTCGTCGCAAATACCTTCGCTGTGCTCACCTGAAACTCTGATCCAGAAAAAATTCGAACTTGCAGATGACGAAATGAACTTTCTGGATACAACACAGACAACTGCTCTGCATGAATATTCTCACCTTCATTTGTATAATCAAACATTACTCCTCCACCCTTCAGCAATTTCCACTCACCATCATTCCGTCCATACACCTGAATCTGATATTGAAAATTCTCTTCTGGAGTCGTAATCGCAACACGACTGTGCAATACCCCTGTCGTTCCCAAATCCAATTCGAATTGCTGATACCCGCCGTCTGCAACATATGCACGATTCAACAAACGAGCTCCAGCCAATGAAGACTGCTTAACCTCCTTCTCAACCTGCAACACATACGGCTGCTCAGCTCCCGCCGCATCAACAATGCGCACATCAGCCACATCTGATTTCATACTAGCAAACGCCTGTGCATCCAACTCAACAACAGTCAGCCCCGATCGCGTCGTATTAATATCTCTCGAAAACTCCCACTGCGTGCTGTCGACTGCAGCCAAAACAGGAAACGCCAACAAGCTTCCTAATACTGTGATGATAAATCGCTTCATAAACGGTCTTTAAATTTGTGATAGAGGAAGAATGTCGACAATAGAACGACACCCAAACCAATTGAAGATAGTATACGATATAACTGTCCAAGCGCCCACAAATCAACTAAGAAAATCTTGAGGATCGTGACGAAGAAAAATAGAATTCCAGCCGTTCGCAACAATCGAGACTTCCTAATAAATCCAATAATAACGAGCAATGCTGCATATAACACCCACAATACTGACGTAGCAAACCGCTTTTTATTTCTAATTTCAGTTAATCCAGATCGATCTTGTTTATTAAGTGTTGCAAATTCAGTGCCCGAAACCGGATCAACAGATCGAGTTACAGCTCGCTCAGCACTCAACGTCTGATTCAACTCGGAACGCTGAATATCATAATACGTCTGTACTTCCAATGTCATACCAAACACCGCGAAAAAATTCGCCGCAATAATCATGACTCCCAGCAACGCATGCTCGGCCTTCGAAGTATCCGGCTTATGTTTTGCGTACAACCACCCAGCTGCCCCCATCGCCAACACGCTCACCACGAACACAACGAATCTACTATTCAAAATAACAGTAAACGTTTCCAAGTCTACGCGACCAGATTCTAACAACAACAGTCGCCATGCCGTCAGCGCCATCACAATCAATCCCATAATCCTATAGCTGTAGACACCCAACTCAAATGACAACCAGATAAACAGAAGTGCTTCTATAGCCCATGCAATTGTCACCCACTGCTGATCAAACATCAAACCAAACGACGTCGTCATAAACACAACCGCCAATGCAGGCAAGAACAAAGAAAGTAGTTTGTCTTTCGGATTGTGGTGATGAGAAAACACACCAACCAAGAAATAAAACGCAGCAAGCGCAAAGGCGAAAAATGCCAGCCCCATATCATTCTCCCAATACAACGTAGCAACCGCCCCGAAGTACACCATCGAATTCACAATAATCAGAACGGAGTCAAAAACATCCGATGTCTTCTTACGAATAATATTATGCGATACAGTCGCAGCCACAAACGTCAGGAAGAAAGCTGTCGCATACGCAACATACGCAACCTTTGTTCCATCAAAGTCTCCCACAGAAAACGCAATCATCAACAACGTTCCGAGTAACGCCACCACATTAAGATGTCGCCACTTCTGAAAAAATGAAATACCCAACACACCAAGATTCAACAGCAAAATATATGGAAACAACACATTAATATTCGGATCACCCGAAGACAGCAACGCTGGAGTGAGAAAACCACCCACAATTCCCAACAAAGCTAACGATGGTTCACGAATACGAATACTCTCAAGTCCAGCCATCAACGTGACCAACCCCATCACAGCCAGAGCCCCTATCGCCGGGATCATATCATACCACGCATACGACGCGTATATCGAAAGATATAACAACGCAACACCACCCCCACTCAAAATTTGAGCATAAACCGTATACTTCTTTTTCAAAAAGTCACCCACGCCCAACAATACAACACCACCCAGAATTCCCATCACGACTCGCCCCGTCTCACCAATCCAATTACTATCAAATGCGTATTTCAAGAAAAATGCGACACCAAACACCAACGCGATCACACCAACTGCTGGCAACCACCTCATTCCTACCGTTTCCTCAAAAGATTTCTTTGGCTTCTCTTCTACTGGCTCTGCATGCGTCACCTCAGCCTCCACAGGCGCAGACACCTCACTTTTAGCTGTCGCGCCATCCAATTTCTGCACACGCTTTTCGACGCCATCAAGCCGTTCGTGCATCCAATGCAAGGATTGAATCACCTCTGAAAGCTGCTTTTCAATTTTATCTGACATAGTATGATATTAGTCAGCAAGTCTATCACCTATATATATCAAAATACAGTTTATTGATTAAAAAACCTAAATTAAGTACGATACATATCAGATGTAGTAATACACAATATGGACAAAAAATACCACAAACCCTTTAAGAAACGTAAGGCAAAAAAACGCCTTTTCTGGAAACTCATCAAATTCGGATTTATATTCGGAGTGTTGTGTTTTATTCTGCTTACTATTTGGATTGCAGCGCTGGCAAAAAACCTCCCAGACCCTGAAAAGCTATCAGATAGACAACAAGCGCAAACAACAAAAATTTACGATCGAACAGGAGAACTCATTCTCTTTGAAATCTTTAACGAACAAAAACGAACACTTGTGTCACTTGAGGATATTCCTGATTACGCTGTAAATGCGACACTCGCTGTTGAAGATAAAAATTTCTACAACCATAAAGGTGTTGCGTACAAAAGTATCGCGCGTGCTGCCATCTCAAATCTTCTTGGGAAAAAATCCGGGCAAGGTGGCGCATCAACTCTGACACAACAACTCATCAAAAACGCTATCATCGGCGACGACCATTCATACGTCAGAAAAATCAAAGAGGCCATTCTCGCAACTCAGCTAGAAAAAAAATATACAAAGGCAGAAATTCTGCAGCTATACTTTAACGAAATTCCATACGGCTCAACAAACTACGGTATCGAGGCAGCCAGCCAAAGCTACTTCGCAAAAACCGTCGGAGACCTCACCATCGCGGAAGCCGCAACACTTGCAGCCCTCCCACAAGCTCCAACACGATACCTCAACAACACCACTCGACTACAAGATCGAAGAGATTACATTTTGGATTTGATGGTTATGCAAGAATTCATTTCCGAAAGTGAGGCCGAGACTGCCAAAGCAGTTGATGTTGAATTAAAACAAAGTGTCGATAACAGCATTCGTGCACCGCATTTTGTCATGATGGTAAAAGAGCAGCTTTCAAACACACTGGGTGAAAAATTAGTTGAAACAGGTGGACTAAAAATTACCACTTCACTCGACTTAGACTTACAAGAGATTGCAGAAGAAGAAGTTACAAAAGGAGTCGAACATAACCGCGAACACAACAAGGCTGAAAATGCTGCGCTTGTAGCTATGGATGTAGCATCAGGAGAAATTAGAGCAATGGTTGGATCACGAGATTTCTTCGACAGCGAATATGATGGCCAATTCAATGTCGCACTCGCGCCACGCCAACCAGGATCATCATTCAAACCACTTGTATACGTTTCAGGCATCGAACGAGGCTACACACCAGACACCATCCTCTATGACGTAGATACAAAGTTCGCCAACGCGATTGGAGAACCATACGAACCCAAAAACTACAATCTTAAAACACTCGGACCGGTTACTATTAGAAAAGCGCTGCAAGGATCCCTCAACATTCCAGCCGTTAAAATGATCTACCTCGCTGGTATTGCAAACGTGCTCGACAACGCAGATGAAATGGGATATTCAACACTTTCAGACCGCTCACGATTTGGTCTGTCATTAGTTTTGGGTGGAGGTGAGGTCACACTCCTGGATCACGTCGCAGGTTTCGCAACATTCGCTCGCGAAGGAACATACATCCCACCAGTTTCAATCCTCAAAGTAGAGGATGATGATGGAACTGTACTCTTCGAACACGAAGCAAAAAGAGGAAAGGAAGTCATCGATAAAAATGCTGTTTTACAACTCTCAAACATCTTATCCGATAACAATGCACGTGCATACGCATTCGGATTAAATTCAGTTACCCAACTCGGCGAAAGACCAGTCGCCGCAAAAACAGGAACAACAAACGACTATCGAGATGGATGGCTCATGGGATACACCCCATCATTAACTGCAGGAGTATGGGCTGGAAATAATGACAATACACCAATGCGACGCGGATCTGGTGGTTCCACAGCTGCAGGGCCGATCTGGCAGAACTTTATGCAGCGCGCATTATCTGGAACAGCAATCGAGCAATTCACTCCTCCAGAAAAACCGAAGACTGATAAGCCTGTTCTGATCGGACAAGACCCAGGCTTACAGGAAGTTGAAATTGATACAATCTCAGGAAAACTCGCAACAGACTTCACCCCAGAAGAAACAAAACTAACAAAGAAATTTTTCGCAGGACACTCCATTTTGTATCACGTCAACAAAGCAGATCCACAAGGCAAAGCTCCATCAAACCCAGCATCAGACCCTCAGTTCGCATCGTGGGAACAAGGAATTCTAGAATGGGCGGGATCCACTGACGCAGAAACAGATAAAGTTCCTCTCGAGATTTCAGAACCACCAACAGAATACGATGACATTCATAGACCAGAGCTTACTCCATCCATTTCAATCATCGAACCTACCAAAGGAGCGACTCTCGGACGCATTGCGACAGCACGCGTTTCAGCTTCCTCACAACAAGGGGTTGTTCGTGTGAGATATTTCATCGACGATGTACTCGTAGGCGAAACAACAAATGGAGGTGAATTCGAAAAGAATCTCAACCTCGGGCAATTCGTCAAAGGCTTCCATACATTCGAAGCACGCGCATACGATAAAGATTACAACGTCGCATCACAATCATTCGATGTAAACCTCACTGGAGATTCCGACACACCAACTGTGATCTGGGAATACCCGCCACCAAACGTCACGCTGAGCGAATTTGAATTCCCCTTCACATTCGAATTCCGACCGACCATGCCGACCCGACTCACCTCCATCACCATCAACATGAAAAAGCCAAATGGAGAAACAGAAGAAGTCGCTGTCATAACAGAAAATTTCTCACCGAGTATGACACACACATGGGATGCTGTTCCAGAAGATGGCGGCCAATATGAATTCTCGTTCCGCGTCATATACGACGGACACAAAGCATCATCACCACCAGCACTATCAGTATTTGTCAGTAAATAAAAATAAGCCTCACATACTGTGAGGCTTTTTTGATTACAAACCAAATTTTTTTGTCCATAAAAATACCCAATAAAAAAACTCCGAGATCACTCGGAGTTTTGTATTTCTACATTCTTACGACGCCGCGCTGAGGGATACGAAGGTCTGCAACAACAACATCTGGCGTATCCGCTACCCGCTTACAGTCGTCAGCAAACGCTACCACACCATCCCGTGCCACCGTATCTTCCATCTGCACAGGCGGGGATTTCATGTAGTACGCACACGGTGCTGCGATCGGCCCAGAAATGTTCGCATCCATCGCAAGTTTCGCACAACGAACTGCATCAACAACCACGCCAGCAGAGTTCGGCGAATCCTCAACAGACAATCGAACCTCGACGTTCATCGGCACATCACCGAAATGACGTCCCTGTAAACGAATGAACGCAACTTTATTATCCCTCATGAACGGAACATAGTCTGACGGTCCGATATGAGTTGCCTCATCAGACTGCAGACTCTGTGTCTTATCAGCTTGCGATGTAACCGCACGCGTCTTAGAAAGCTTCTTACTCTTCAAACGCTTACGCTCCAGCATGTTCTGAAAGTCAGTATTCCCACCAACATTCAACTGATATGTTTCATCAACCGGCATACCACGATCAGCAAACAACTTAATCAGGTTTCTGTGTACGATCGTTGCGCCAACTTGCGACTTAATATCGTCACCAACAATCGGCACGCCCGCAGCCTCAAACTTCGCAGCCCACTCAGGATCAGACGCGATAAACACTGGCATGCAATTCACCATCGCAACGCCGGCATCACAACACACCTTCGCCCAATATCGCACCGCATCCTCAGAACCAACAGGTAGATAATTCACGAGCACATCCGCACCAGAATCACGCAACACTTTCACAGGATCATCAATCTCACCAACAGCAAGGGGGAACAACCCTTCGATGTACTCCCCGATCCCATCAAGCACGCTGGAATTCGTCACACGAACACCAGTAGCTGGAACATCAGAAAACTTTGTCGTGTTATTCGGATGGGCAAAAATTGCATCAGCAACATCAGCACCAACCTTATGTTCATTCACATCGAACGCCGCAACCACCTCGATATCAGAAATCCGATATCCACCAAGCACTGTGTTAATCAAACCAGGAATATGATCACCGTCGTGATCACGATAGTACTCAAGACCCTGCACAAACGCAGATGCACAGTTACCAACACCAACGATAGCCACTCTGATTTTTTGTGAAGACATATAACACTGCATTAGATAGTTAAGAAAGAATTTCTTGAAGTCTATAGGGATATGCTATATAATCCAAATTAATAATACTTATCCTCTATAATCACAGCTTATACATAGGTAGAGCATGTCATCCTGAGCGAAGCGCGAGGTACGAGCGCTCAGTCGAAGGATCCCGTCGGTCACAGCACTTGAAGTTATACCCACCAAAGTGTATAATCATTACTAATAATAGTTATCCTACATAACCACAGCTTATCCACATATGTTAATAGAACTGGAACGATTCGTTTCAGTCGTACACAAAGGGTCAGTTACAAAGGCTGCCCAGCACCATAACATCTCCCAGCCGGCCATCTCACAGTCCCTCAGACGTCTTCAGGAGCATTTAGGACTCAATCTGTTCACATCCCTCACCCCAACCCCACAACTCTCGAAGGAAGGCCAAGTTATATATCAACTCGCTCGACGGATGAGCGACAATTGGGAGAAAATCCAAAACGCCAGCGAACTGACGAATCTTCGTGGTTCACAAATTTTATCACTCGGTCTCTACGACTCGGCGGCACTCGCACTGATCCCCTTTCTCAAAAAAAATCTCGATACAAACGAGTATCACTTCGAAATGAAAATTGATAATTCGAGAAATCTATTATCATGGTTGCAAGCTGGCCTCTTCGATATTTGTATCTGCGTTCTCCCCAAACAATACACACCTGCGGATAACTCCACCCTCCTCACAACATACGAAGAACAATTTATCCCCGTCAGTGGAAAGAAATGGGATACAAAAAAAGACGTACCGCTCATCCTATATGATGCAGGATCAACAACACGTTCATACATCGACGCAACCTTTCAAAAAAACAATTACACACCAAACATTTTAATCGAATCCACCAACCCAAACTTTTTACTAGAGATGGCACAGTCCGGCGCAGGCGTTACACTCCTTCCAGAACAAGATATAAAAAAAGAGCTCAAGAAAGGCTCACTGAAAAAGATTAAATTTCCTTTTAAAATTTCGAGGACGATCGGGGTTTTTGTTTCGAAGTCATCACATCTTACACTTGAGTCGCCGATCATAACTGAGATCCAAAATAAGCTTTTGGGCTAAGAAACAAAGTTGTTAAATACAGCCATCAACTACTTACTTACTAACCTGCAGATTTCCCCAAGCAACACATCGATATCGTTTGAGAAATTAACCTGCACAACATTAGGTAAAGACTCCTTTGATCTTATAGGGGTATGTAAATAAGAATCTGCAATATTTCTACATGAACCCTCAAGATGACTCATGGACTTTTTAAAACTACGAGTCCCCGCACAATTATTTGCAACTTCAGAGAAATCCTTGCAAGAGAAAATTGGAGGTACATGATCAAGAACAGCACGAACGAGCATTAAAACCGAAAAAAGTGAGGACTTCTCGTGTGAATGATTTATTTCTTCTAAAAATCTAACCAATTTAGTCAAATCAAAATCCGAAGATTCTAACGTCCTCAACTCCGCAATTCTGCTCTGATCGATATACGAACTACTCACAACCCCAGATGAATCATCAGTATCGTGATTCTCCTCTTTTTTAGGTAATTCAATAAATGATCTGTCCTGTATATCACTCAAGTCAAACTTCATCGTCTTCACATGACGCTGCATCCAGTCAATCTTCTGTTCATCACTATCAGTATCCAAAAACCTGGAACTGCGAACTTTCTTTTCTGTAATGATATTTTTACGATGACGTAAATTATCACCAAGAATATCCATCAGCTTATCAACATCCTTGCCAGCAACTACAACATCATGAAACGAATTTTTACTAACGGAAGAAAAGTTTCTTCTTGTCCTGTTTACTGACGCAAGCATATTTCGTTTACGCTCACACTCCAACTCCAACTCACCATCTGATGGCTCAACATAAATTTTATTGAGCCAAAATTTAATCTCAGGTTGTACAAAATCACGAACAAAACCTGCTGAAAATCGACCCCGTGATGATTTTTCCTTCATAGTAAAAATCTAAACTCTCTACTGCTTAATAGGCATTATCATGTATAGATAATCCTTATCCATCTGCGGACGAATGACCAGTGGGGCATCCATCGACTGTGCACTAAACACAACTCTTTCATTATCAATAACCCCCAACCCATCCAAAATATATCGATGGTTCAAATACATTTCTACTTCATCTCCTTTTCCTTCTGCAACCACATCTCCTTCATGCTCTCCTGTTTGTGAATTTGCTGAAGCAACCACAATTTGTTTATCGGCTGGTTTAAATTTCATCCGAACAGCTCCGATACCCTTCGTGGTAAATAAACTCGCACCTTTTACTTGTTTGGTTACATCATCCTTCAAAGCACTCATTTCAACATTCTGTTCTTTGGGGATAATGTGTTCGTAGTTGGGATAATTTCCATCAGTTAACCGAGATGTAATCTGCACTCCTCCACACACAAACACGATCTGATGATCTGAAACTCGCATCGTAACTGTGTCTACATCCTTGGCTGACACATTCATAATTCGAACAAGCTCCGAGACTGTTCGTGATGGAACAATAACTCGTTTCTCTTCAGTTCCTCCACTCTTAAACCCAATGCGCTTTTCTGCTAATCGAAAACTATCTGTCGCCGCCAAAACCAATGTCTGTTTAAACTCCGATGGATTACAGTGAAACAACACACCAGAAAGCTCTGGACGAACATCACTCTTAGAAGCTGCAAACAAAACCTGGTGCAACGCACCTAAGAATTTCTTGGATTCTAATTCAAATACAACATCTCCTTCAATTCCAGGAATCAGTGGAAACTCTGTTGCCTCCATCCCCTTCAATACGGTTTTTGAATGCCCTAACTGCACCCCAAGACCCGCTTCACTTAGTTCAATATCAACACGATCCCCAGGAATACTAGACATGTATTCAAGAAATACACGCGCAGGGACAGTAAATTCCCCATCAGTCTCAACCTTCGCACGCAAATGCGCAGAAACTGCAATCTCTAAGTTCGTCGATACAATCTTAGTCTCCGTGTTCTTCATTGAGATCAACACGTTCTGTAAGATCGGTAAGTTAACTTGTTTACCAGATACGTATCCAGTACACGTTAGTGCTTTGAGTAGATTCTCCTTTGTGCATGAGAACTTCATACCTTCTGTGGATTAAATTCTAAATTCCTCCTAGATTCTCATTTTTTAGCTGAGCTATTATATAACTATATTTTTATAAATTAATTCAACAATAGTAATAAGCAACGGGATAACTCGGATAACTCACTTTCTGAAGTTATTTTAGGTTTAAATTTATACACATCACCTGTGAAGTGGGCTGTGTGTGAAATGTGTACGACCGATCGACTTAAAATTAATCTGTGGAAAACTCATCTTCTGTACACATCTTATCAGACCAGTATCACAGCTTTCCCACAGGTGTACAAGTGGCAGAATTCAGTGGACAACAGGTGTACTATTGAACAGCTGGTGTGTACAAACGCTCTTTGATGTACTCGATGTCCGCCTTCAATTTGTTATCTACCTCAACAGCTTTTCGAATCTTCTCGTACGCGTGAATTGCTGTGGTGTGATCACGTCCTCCGAGCTCAGCTCCAATTGATGGATATGAGTTCTTCATCTCCTTTCGGAGGAGGTACATGATGATCTGCCGTGGGAATGCAATACGTTTTTCACGACTCTTTCCGACCATATCTTCGATTTGTAAGTCGAAGTAGTCTGAAACAACACGAATCAATTCCTTAGGTGATACAGAATGAATGGTACGAGATGCCTTAATCTTACCTAAAACCTGCTGAACAAGCTCTGGGGTCGGTGTAGACTTCTGCATTTCCATGGTTGCAACAATCTTATTAAGCGCACCTTCAAGCTCGCGAATGTTATTTTGAATGTGGTTTGCAATCGTGTATAGAACGTCTCCTGCCATGGTGATACCACGTTCAGAACAACGAGCTTGCAAAATAGCAACACGAGTTTCAACGTCTGGGAAAGAAATATCTGCAATCATACCCCACTCAAAACGAGAGAGAAGTCTTTGTTCAAGGGCTGGAATTGCTTTTGGTGGACGATCTGATGAGATAACAATTTGCTTATCTTGTTGGTGAAGTGCGTTGAATGTGTGGAAGAACTCTTCTTGAGTTCCCTCTTTTCCTGTGATGAATTGAATGTCATCAACAAGAAGCACATCAACATTGCGGTAACGGTCTTTAAATTCTTTCGCAGCACCTGATCGAACTGAGTGGATGAATTCATTTGTAAATGTCTCACAAGAAACATACAAAATTTTGGATGCTGGATCCTTCTTTAATACATGATGACCAATGGCCTGCATCAAGTGAGTCTTTCCAAGCCCTACACCACCATAGATGAAAAGAGGGTTGTAAGATGCTCCTGGCTTGCTTACCACGGCCTGAGCAGCTGCATGAGCTAACTCATTGCTTTTACTCACAATAAAGTGGTCAAAAATATAACGCGGGTGAAGACCACGCGCATTGGGATTTTGTTGTACTGCGGGAGTCTGTGCTACTGCAATAGACTCGTCTTGTCCGTGTTGGAATGTAAAACCTTGGTTTATAAAAGAGGTTTGTGATTTCTGTGGGTTTTTTTCAACACAATACACAACTTTTTGGATGCGTGTGCCTAAAACCTGTTCAAGAGTTTTTAAAATCGATGAGTGGTATTTCTTCTCTAACCATGTTTTTGTAAAATTGTTGGGGACATGAACTGAAACCTCATTATTATCCACGAGAGATAAAGAAGTATTGCGAAACCACGTCGTGAAATTCGCCTTGCTCAGTTCGAGCTCCAATTCTGCAAGCACAGCTTGCCAGATCGATTCATTAGTCATCATATATAGTAGGAGGTCATTATCAGGGTTAAATTATGTCTACATTTTGATAAAAATATAGACCTCAACCCTCGAGGGATGTAATCACTCATCCCGTTAAAGTACATGTCCTCCGATCATACAGCAGGAAATATACTTTGAAAAGGGTCAAATGTTCATCACATGTGAATGCCGTGTGGAAAACCTGTGGACAGTGTGGATAAGCATGTGGAACGGTTCTGTATAATTAGTGCAAATTTACAATTTTCCTAGGAAAACTATAGTTTTAAATCCTAGCGCGACCTGTGTATTATGTCAACCACCCAGATGCGATGGTGCTTATAACCCCTCTTGCCAAACAAATCAGGTGATGTTAGTATATCCGCACAAATCAGTACTATATGCCTAAAAGAACCTATCAGCCAAAAGTTAGAAAACGTGCTCGAAAGCACGGTTTTCGCAAACGAATGCTATCTCCAGGGGGTAAAAACATCCTTAAGAGACGAAGAGTAAAAGGAAGAACTTCACTGGCTGTCTAAATTTACAAACATTTCGTATGTTGCCCAAAGCGAATCGACTCCGAGCCGAACGCGACATTAAAAAAGTATTCAAGAAAGGGCGGCGTGTTATGACGCTGCTTTTTCGATTTCAAATTTTGAAAACAGATGCAGAATCAACTCGTTTTGCTATTGTGGTAAGTACAAAGGTGGGAAAGCGTGCAACTGTACGTAACCTGATCAAAAGACGTGTACGTGAGTCGTTACGAGAGTTAATGAAAACTATCCCTCCTGGATACGATGTGGTGGTACAAGCACGAACTGCATCAATCACATATACAACAGAAAAGGAACAAGGAAAACGAACTCCTCCTGAGCGCGCGGCATCATATGCTGATATAAAGGCTGATATGGTTGAGTTTCTGTCAAAAATGACAGCACGCTAGTGCGTCAATCCGGAGGTGTGGTCGATAGGATCTAGTTCCGCAATTATGAATCCACTCCAAATCCCAAAATACATAGGGATGTTTCTCATTCGTCTCTATCAAAAAACACTTTCTCTTGATCACGGCCCACTCAGTCGTTTTTTTCCGCATGGATACTGTCGATTCAATCCGACGTGCTCGCAATATGGGTATGAAGCGATAGAGAAATATGGATTACTCAGAGGAACTATAAAAACAGTGTGGCGAATATTGCGATGTAATCCGTGGAATAAGGGAGGGAATGACGAAGTGTAGCGATAAAAAAACCGTCATATAGACGGCAGTGTAGGAGTAAGCTACTGTGTTGCAGTTTTCTCCTGGCCAACCTCAGGCTCTTCGGTGTATCTTCCGCCAAGTGTGTGAACACGTGCGAGTGTCTCCTCAGGATCCTCATTCGGCCGGTCACAATATATGGTATATCGACGCTCATCCAGTGAATGGATGGTCGAATTGTTTTCCAATAGGCCTCTGATGTGGCCGAAGGTTTGATATGGAGCGACAACCTTAATACGCATGAAATTCTCCTTCTACGATTCTTCAGGAGGATACTAGTTGCGCAATGAAAGGTCAACCCCGCAACTTCTTCAAAAGATTCAGATCCTTCACGACCTCATCGTGTTTAGTTTCTAAATATAAGTTCACATTTTTAGTTCGCTTGTCACTGAACCATGCTTCAAAACCCTTCTTCCCAATGAAGCCCTCGCCGATATGTTCATGACGGTCTTTCTGTGACCCAAGTTCAACTTTCGAATCATTGCAATGCGAGATTTTTAATTTATCCAGACCAATTGTTGCATCAAATTGATCCAGCGTTTTTTTCACACCAGCTTTGGTGCTCAGATCATATCCAGCTCCAAACGCATGTTGTGTATCGAAGCACACGCCGATATCCGCATCTGCTGCATGAATGATTTCAGCGATCTCCTCAAACTTCCCCCCGATCACATGACCAGAACCAGCAGCAATCTCAAGTAAAAACTGTGCTGAGCCATCATACCCATCCACAATTTTTTTCACACCCTCGATGCATAACTTCAGTCCGTCTTCAGGACCGACTTCTCGAGAGCTTCCGATGTGTGTCATGACGTAGGATGCGCCGATGGTAGATGCGCGCTCAAGCTCTTCACGAATAATACGGGCGGAATTTTTTCTTGTTTGCTCTTTTGGATTCGCGAGGTTGATGTAATAGGGCGTATGAACAACCCATTCTTTCATATTGTGCTTCTGACACTCGCTCTCAAAATTCTGCAGTAACTCATCTGTGAGTTTTGGTGCTGGTCCGCCCTGGGGTGAACGTGAGAAAATTTGAAAAACTTCGCATCCTAGTTCTGCTGCGCGACCGGGTGCATTATCGATCCCACCGGCAATTGAAACATGTGCTCCTAATAACATATATGATAAGGTTGAATACTAATATGGTAAGTATATGAGAAAAGTAATCCTAATAGCAACACTCGTTTTGTTTGGAGTGTCGTGTGGTGCGAGTGAGGATGTGATTACCCATCCAGCCGAGACAATTTCAATGGAAGTGGCAAAATAAAAAACCGACCGTCCTGGTCGGTTTTTGGAACTACGTTTGAGTTCCATCTTTTGGCGGGTGTCGACGCCTATATTCGGTATCCCGCATGCGGTCCAAGCGTTCGCGTCGTTCTTTATGTCTACGTTTCGGACCGGCGAGGCTGGCCTACAACCGCAGCACGTGTTGGCCTGTAGCTGGTTCGGTGTATGACATCTTCCACATCGGATCATGCATCCTCCTCTCTTCGTTTCCAATCTTGTTTGTCACACTGCTCGCAGAATTTTTTGTCACTCGTGGAGACACATAATCCGCAAGAGCAAACAAATGGGAACTCAGATACGGGGACAGCTGTCTCATGACGCTCGAATGTATAGTCAGCAAACTCCTCATCTTCGTTCCATGATGCATGACGCGCTGCCTCACGCAGGGAATCAAGTGAGCTGAACCTCTCTCTACGCGTAACAAACGTGAGTGTATAGAACGCCTCATCTGGTGAGGTGCTGGCATAGATCCTACGCACCTCGGCAGGAAATGGCTTCGCACAGTTGCTGCAGAACTTTGCAGTATCTATGTTGTCACTGTCGAAGCAGAAATAGCATTGTTTCATCTGTTATTCCTCCGGATCTCGCGATACCCAATCTTGTATCTCACACAGATAACAGTGCTTGTCTTCACTCTCTGAAACAACCTTTCCGCAACTGCAGATAAAGGGAAATGCAGATATAGGAACGAGTGTTTCCAAGAGTGTGTACTTGGCAACCTTGATATCAGCCTCACCGCTGTTCCATGTAGAGTGACGTGCTCCTGTGTCACACAGGTCGTAATCTGGATTGTTGGCTTCGATCTGGAACTCTTTAAGTAAGACGCGATAGACCCCCTTGGTTACATGCGTCTCCGCATATGCCACCTCGGCCTCCTTTGGATTCAAGCGATTACCACACCGTTTACAGAATTCTGCAAGCGCATCCTTTTCGGAAAAATTACAACCTCGGCAACTTCTCATTACGTGACTCCTGACTGTTGTGAATTAACGACGAGTAAGGATATCAAAATACCTACAAATCGTCAACAGTATTTAGGGAATCAAAAAATCACCCGAAGGTGATTGGTTGAGCCTATTTTGATGCAGCTGAAACTCGTTTTGCTAGTCGAGACTTCCGACGCGCTGCAGTTTTGGTATGCATGATGTTGTTCTTAGCAGCCTTGTCGTACATCTTTTGCAATGCATTTTGGATTGTCTTGATAACAGCTGAGTCTTTTGCTTCGATAGCCTTCTTGATCAAGCGCTCGTGTACTTCGATCGCACCCTTTTGTGAGCGGTTTCGGGCAGCACGTTTTTTATCAGTTCGAAGGGCTTTCAAGCCAGCTGGTTTTCTTTCTGAAGTATTTGCCATAATTGAAATTTACTACTCACCTACTCGACCTGTCGAGACACAACGCAGTCAAATACATAAGCATTACGGGAGCATTCTAGTCCAATTGTTTGATATTGTCAAATTTAAGGCCCATTTTTGTGTAGTTAGATGAAACACCTTCAACAGCTGACTGAGCATGAGTAATATGTTTCTGGAGCACATCAATTTGCTTACCAAACTTGTTGAAATCATGCTGAAGGGATGTGAGGTGGTGCCAAACCTTCTCGGCTTCACTCGCCATCTTCGAGCGTTCTAGTCCCATTAGCACAACGCGCAGAAAGTGAAAGAATGTGTTAGGAGATACTAAAATTACCTTTTTTTGTTGAGCATAGGTAGTAATATCATGATCTCCGCTCACCATCTCGTAGTACACCTGCTCTGCTGGGACATACATAAGCGCAAAATCAACAGTCCCCTCGCCTGGCAAAATGTATTTACTGCAAATCGCATCAACATGCTTCTTGGAACTGCGCGCAAAGGCAGACTTTAAGCGAACTTGATCCCCTTCTTCGTCACTCGAGGCCAGAGCCTGAAAATCCTCCATCG
>CAZHXK010000006.1:2464-27822 GCA_964536565.1 uncultured Gammaproteobacteria bacterium | reverse complement strand
GGATTCAATGGCATCGGTGAATTCCAGAACGGTCGCATCCACGAGCGTCTGAACTGTACGTTTTTGGTCGTAGTATCGATTCACCGAAAGACCTACGGTAAACACAACTATGGCAAGGAATGCCCCACCTAAAGCTAATTTCCTCGCTCGAGGAAGTCGTGCGAATTTTTTTCCGCCAGATTTTGAAATAGATCCGAGTGGTGAAAAGATGCGCGTCACGATCCACAATAAACTGAGCAGAAGTGTGCGAGCAACGGTAAATGATAGGCGTTTCGTCTTTTTATGAACTGCTTGGGATGTTTGGTTTTTGGCAACCTTATTGTATGACGATGACATGGTGGTGCCGATCATTCCGAATGGTTTGCTCACAAACGAGGGTATACGAAACCATGACGGGAGGATGCGACGGAGTGAGATGGTAAAACGTCGGAGCAATCTCCCCACTGCAGAAAAGGTATTTACGATCACCGCGAGAAACTTTCTAAGGAAGGAGTTTGCCTTCAAGAAAGGGGCGATGTGTGGCTCTGGTGGCTGATGAACGTAGTCTTGAAGGGATTTCTTATGAGCAACATGAGTAGTTACGGATTCATTCGCATATGATTCAAGTAAGATACCTGCACAATGCGGGAAACCCTTAGAGCTCAGTTTTCGTTTCATGCGCGACCAAATCTCAGACAAGTTCGTAGTGCGTTTTGAGAGTAGCTGCATGAACACATCATTACGACCGAGATTACGAATAAGACTCGTCCCAATAATAACCCGTGCGTTCGGTGGCAAGTCACCACACACAATACTTTCAAATAGCGCGACATCATCTCCTTTCTGTTTTGGTTTGGGGCTAATAACAGGAACGATGTTTTTCTTGCCGGATTCTTGTGTCATCACCATTTTTCCGATGCTTGATCCGCGGTCGGCGATGCATAACTTATCACCCTTCACGACACCGACGACAAGTGTTGATGATTGCACCATCTTAATATCTGATTTGGGGAATTGGTTGAGCCAGGTTTCGTTTATGTAATTTAGTGCTTGATCAAGTACGAATTCAATATCAATATTTTCCTGCGATCTCATGGTTTCTCGGATCCGCTGATGGAACATGCCGTGCAGAGTGATGATGGGCTTGAGTGGCTGCTTACGAGAACTAATAACCTGAGCAATCGTAAACACATGCCAGGCATTTACTCCCTCTCCATATGACTCATGTCGCACCATGCATTGGTCTTCCTGGCGAACATCAAGAAGGAACGGGAATACCCGTACGCGCATAGGCTCTTTTGTGCGTTTTTTATCGCGTGCCATACACAACAAAACCGACTCCTATACACAGGAGTGATGAATCCAGTATACTTGAATTCGAACATGTATTCCAATAAGATAGAAGTATAACCGACAGACAGCTATGATTATTGAACAACTATTTGGCTCAACAACAAGATGGCGCCTATTATGGCTGTTTTTGAAGCACCCAGAGCAGCATTACTATGTTCGTGAGTTAGTGAGAGCAACAGAGTCTCATATTCATGCGATTCGACGTGAATTGGCGCATCTAGAAAAGATTGGAATCATTCACGTAGTGTCTGGTTCAAGTGATATTTTCGAAAGCGAGGCTCAGCAAGCAAAAAAGAAGTTTTTTGCCCTCAATCCTTCATTCGGAATGCTTGATGAATTGAAGGCATTGTTCGTAAAAGATGGCATGATGGGTCAGCAGAACTTCATTGACAAATTAGGGAAAATGGGTAAGATAGAGTATCTGTTGTTGTCAGGAAATTTCACCGGAGATGACACGGCAGACATCGATATGCTCCTTGTTGGATCGGTTCCAAAGGAGAAAATGGAGAAAACATGCAAGGAGTATCAGAAGTTATTCGACGCGGAAATGCGATACAGCATTATGACGGAAAAAGAGTTTCAGTATCGTAAAGATGTCGTCGATAGATTCCTGTATGGTATTTTTGAACATAAACATGTCATTGTTAAAGACGAACTCACACAAGAGCATTCCTTTGAATATAGCTCTTGAGCCACGAGGTCAGACACTTAGATTGCATCTGCAAGAGGGGGATCTGTGGCGTACATACGATCACGAAGGAAGAGCACAAAATGTGCTCGAATTTTTATATAGCGTTCTTGAGAAGCAAGACATGACGATTGATGATGTTTCGGCTTTGGGAGTTGTTATGGAGGGAGAGTCGTTTACTGCTACACGAATTCTCACAGTTGTTTCAAACACACTTGGGTTTATGAAGGATATATCGATTCGATCTCTGACGCAGGAATTTGCCCAGGGAAATGATGAACAAAAAAGTGAGTACTGGGACAAAGCAGAAGGTCGAGCGTTTATTATGCCGAAATACTCAGGTGAGCCTACGATTACACTAGAGAAACTTAAACCTCATACACAGGTTAATTCGTCCTAGTATGTCTCCTCGTCGCGAATATCGAATGTACGAAATGGTATTGGGTACACTTGTGTGGACTGTCTTATTGGCGTCGTTTATTTTGTCATTTGTACAGCCACTGTGGGCAGTTATATTTATTATTGTCTTCGACTTATATTGGCTGTTTCGCGTGTCATATTTTGTCATAAATCTCACGCTCGCGTGGTGGAATTTTAAGAAAGTCAGTCGCGTTGATTGGTACAAAAAGATGAAGCAAATTCCAGGATGGGATACAAAAACACATTTCATCGTTTTGCCTACATATAAAGAAGATGAGTCTGTGGTTGAGCACACACTTTCTGAGATTGCTAAAAGCACATACCCAATGGAGAAGGTGGTGGTGTTTTTAGCAGGAGAAGAGAAGGACCAAGAAAACTTTAGAGCTATTGCAGATAACATGAAGGCGAGATTTGGAGATGATTTTTCAGACATTATCGTCAGCGTGCACCCATCTGGCATGAAGGGAGAGTTGGCGGGAAAGGGATCTAATTTGCATTACGTAGGACCACAACTTAAAGAATACGCTGATGAGCGTAGTATTGCTTACAAGGATGTGATTGTATCAGCTTTTGATATCGACACAATTCCGCACTACGATTATTTTTCATACCTTACATATACCTACTGCACACACCCAAACCCGACACGATCGAGTTATCAGCCTATCCCACTCTACAATAACAATATGTGGGATGCTCCGTCGGTTGTGCGTACGATGGCTTTCGGGACGACGTTCTGGATGCTCTCTGAGGTGACGAGACCCTTTCGTATGTGGACATTTTCGTCTCACTCGATGCCGCTCAAAGCACTTGTCGAATCAGGGTATTGGCAGAAAAATTTGGTTTCGGAGGATTCACGTATTTTCTTGCAGATGTTTTTGCGTTATGATGGGGACTATCAGGTCACGCCGATGTATCTGCCAGTTTCAATGGATACGGTCACAGGAAAGAATAAATGGGAAAGCATCAACAATATTTACAAGCAACAGAGGCGGTGGGCATGGGGTGCGGAGAATCTTCCATTCATGCTATGGCATTTCAGACGAACAAATCGCATTTCATTTCGGAAAAAATTTCGTTTGATATTTAACTATCTGGAGGGGATGTCGTCATGGGCGCTCGCGCCGATTATTATTTTGGTGATGGGGCGACTTCCTTTATTCATTGGTTCTGACGTATTTCGTGATTCAATTATTTTTCAAAACACACCGTTCATTCTTGAGCAGCTCATGGGTTGGTCTATGATTGGATTGTTTTTATCTGCGGGGTTGTCATTCACGCTTCTTCCAAAACCTACCGAGGAGGTAAAGTGGACAACGTATGTTTCACTAGCATTGCATTGGTTATTGCTGCCGGTCACGCTGATCGTCTTGGGTTCAATTCCTGCGATCGATGCGCAAACTAAAATGATGACTGGAAAATATCTCGGCTTCAACGTAACAAAAAAACCAAAAAAGATTCTTAATACAGAGACACAAACAAAAGCAATGTAGTATGTTCAATAGAAAAAAAACGTTTCCGATTTTCACAACTATCATTGTTGTCGTGCTAGGTATCTTGCTGACCTTAGTCATGGCTGTGTATGGACTATATAAGGTTCTCGAAAATGATATTAACGGAGTAGTGGTAAAGAATGATGGAAAGGCTGAGGCGGCATCAATTATTGAGATGGGGAAGGTACTTGCTGGTTTCGAGGGTGAACGAACATATTTAGTGTTACTACAAAACAATCATGAGTTGCGTCCGACAGGTGGGTTCATTGGGCAGTATGCAGTTGTTACGGTTGAAAACGGACGCTTAAAGGAATTTATATCAGGAGATGTAGGGGTACTTGATACAGCTGCGCCAACAGGAGTGCAAGTTCCACGGGCACCAGCAGCACTTAAAACATATCTGAATCAAAACTTCATGTTTTTCAGAGATGCGAATTGGAATCCAGATTTTAAGCAGGCTGCAGCACAGATCGCTCAAATTTATGCGATCGAAAAAGGAGAGCGTGCGGATAGACTGGATGGGGTTATTGCGATTGATACAAGTGTGTTAGAAGAGATCGTGGGTCAGTTTGGGCCAGTACGAGTTGGTGATATGACATTCACTAAAGATAATGCGATTGATACACTCGAATACGAAATTGAGGTTGGATACATAGAGCGAGGTATTAAAAAAGAACATCGAAAGCTTATCATTCAGGAGATGGGGGAGAAGTTGATGGCTAATGCGATCAAAACATCACCTCTGAAGTTTCCAGGTCTCATTAGAGCTGGTCAGAAATTGGCGAGGGAAAAACACATTGTCATGTTTGATTATGACGCTGGGCTACAGACATGGTATGAGGCTAATGGATGGGCCGGCACATCAGATGTAACGGATACACATTTTGTTCAGGTAGTTGATGCGAATCTGAACGCGTTCAAGACTGATCGCGTGGTAACACGTAGCTTCGAGCATGTAATGAATCAGAAGGGTGATACGCTCACGTCTGCTTTGTCTATGACGTACACGAATAATGGGACGAAACCAGATTATCGAACAAAAGAATATCGTTCATATACACGACTACACCTACCCAAGGATGCGACTATCACCGGAGTGGAGGGGGTGACGCACACGCAGTATGGAGATCCGGGGTACGACGATTATATAGTGCAGAATAAACGCATTGTTGGCTTCTTTCATAAAGTGAATTTGGGCAGCTCAGGGACAGTTTCAGTCACCTATGAAACACCTATTGGTGCGGATGGGTTACATCTCTTATACATCAAACAGCCTGGCACTAATGAATCTGAATTGACGGTGGACGTTAGTTTTGATAAACAAGTATCACATAACGATGGGGTCGATAAGATCTCATGCAAGGGAGCTCAGACACATTGTCGATTTGAGGGCGACCTATCTGTTGATCGGCAATTTCAATTGAATTTTAATGAATAATAAATGTTCATAAAAAAGATCGGTATCGACTTGGGTACAAAAAATGTGCTCGTCTATGTTCCAAAGAGGGGGATCGTGATAAACGAGCCCTCTGTTGTTGCTATCTCCATAGATGATGGAAAGGTGTTAGCGGTTGGATCTGAGGCTCGAGACATGATTGGACGAACGCCAGACACGATCGTTGCATCGCGTCCTCTCAAGGATGGGGTTATCGCGGATTACAAAACAACGGAGGCAATGCTCAAATATTTTATTAATAAAATTGTGGGAGGGTTTCGTTTATTTCGTCCGGAGGTGATGGTTGCTGTTCCTGGTGGAATTACTTCAACAGAACGCCGTGCAGTGGTCGATGCGACACTCGCTTCAGGCGCACGTGCGGCGTATATTATTAAAGAGCCTATTGTGGCTGCGATTGGTGCGGACATTCCTATTGGGTCTGCGTCTGGGCACATGATTATTGATATTGGCGGAGGAACGATGGAGGTCGCACTCATTTCCTTGGGTGGGATTGTGGCGTCTGCTTCTGTCCGTATAGCGGGAAACAAATTCGATTCAGCTATTCAAGAATTCATCAGAAAGAAGTACGGATTGGCAATTGGTGAACGAACAGCTGAAAAAGTTAAAATCGAAATTGGATCAGCATTATATTTGGATAAAAAATTACTTTTGGATATTAAGGGTCGTGATATGGTCACGGGCCTACCACGTATCCTCCAAGTTTCATCAGATGATGTGACTCAAGCTTGTCAGGGGGCATTGGAGGGGATGGTGCAGGCCATTAAGGATGTTTTGAATGAAACGCCTCCAGAGCTAGCTGCAGATGTTATGGATAAGGGTATGATCTTGTCTGGAGGGTCTTCTCAGTTAAGAAACCTCGCACAACTCTTTTCTCAAGCAACAGGGGTGCCTGCATACGTCGCGGATGAACCATTATTATGTGTGGTAAAGGGGACTGGTATCGCACTTGAAAACCTTGATAGTTACAAGCGATCCATCTTGTCGACAAAATAGAAATCGCTTTCGTCGATATGAAAATCTTGATAGATGCATCTGCCGCAAATCGTCCTCAAAAAACCGGAGTGGAATGGTATGCATTTCAGATGATCATGGCGCTTAAAAATGTTATACCTTCTGAAGTTGAAGTTGTTCTATATACACGACAACCACTTTCTAAAGAATTCAAGAACCTACCTCACAATTGGAAACATAAACGCTTGCACTGGCCAACAGTGTATTTTTGGTCCGAAATTCGTTTTTCATGGGAGATGATATTTTCTTCATCTGATGATGTGCTGTTTGTGCCAGCATCAACTCCTCCTTTTTTTCATCCAAAGTTAGTAACAACAATTCATGATGTAGGGTTGATTGCTCGACCAGAGCTATATCCACCGCGCGCATTTGTTATGCAAAAGTGGTCGATGCGTCGTGCAGTAGGGGCTGATCTCGTGTGTACACCGTCTGAGTTTTCAAAACAGGAAATCATAAAGTATTTCGACATTGCTGAAAATAGAATCGCTGTGGTTCCTAATGCGCCTGTTATTTCGGACCACAAGCGATCTGTAGAAGCGCATACAAAAGACGACGATGAGAAAAGAAATGCGCTTGTGTATATCGGTCGTGTTGAGCGAAAGAAGAATATCATCACGATGGTAAGATCGTTTGAGATTTTGAAACGTTCTGGAAAACATGATGATTTAAAACTAGTCATTGCCGGCGGCTCTGGGTATGGATATGACGAGATAAAAGATCGAATTGAGAATTCACATTTCAGTACAGACATTCATCTTCTTGGTTATATTTCCGAATCGAAAAAGCAAGAGTTGCTCGCTCAGGCACGTGTTCTTCTGTTGCCGTCCTGGTATGAGGGTTTTGGTATGCCGATACTCGAAGCGCAGTCATATCAGACACCAGTGATAGCCTCTGATATTCCGCCTCACAGAGAAATCGCAGGACGTAGCATTGCATACGCTTCTCCGGAAAACGCTCGTGAGTGGGCTCGTTTTATTGAAAACTACCCATCATCACTCCAGAATAATAAAAATGAAAGAGACTTTACGTGGGACTCATCCGCGAAATTATGGTGGGCGAGTGTGCGTCGTTTGCAAAGTGTTAACTAGAGTTATACAATATGTATTCTAAGGGTGGATAGAACCCAAACGCAACGTATGGAAAAACTCGAAAAGGATTTATTAAATATTGGACTGTCAGAAAAAGAAGCACAGGTGTATTTATCAGCCTTATCACTCGGGCCATCTTCTGTTCAAAACATTGCAAAAAAATCAGGAGTAAATCGCGTGACAACATATGTCATGATCGAACAGCTCACACAAAAAGGATTGATGAGTTCGTTTAACAAAGGAAAGAAGAAGTTATATTCTGCTGAACGACCAAATCGACTTTTGAGTTTAATTCATGAGAGAGAAAAGGAATTAAAGGATCAAGAGACACAATTCAGAAGTGTGTTGCCTGCGTTAAATGCGGTCATGGCGCGCTCAGACAATAAAACGCATGTTCGTTTTTACGAAGGTATTGAGGGGATGAAAGCTGCGCATGAGCTTCTATTGGGAATGTTTGATAGAGAGGATATTAAGGACTATCGAGAGATTATTGTTCCGATGGTATCTAAGGGTTTGTTTCAGGAAGGGGACTCGCCAGCAAGAGATGCGGCTCGCAAAAAAATCATGTCGAAGGACATCATGGCGAAAAAGATTTACGTCACCGACAAGCATGTTGCAGAGGATATTTTTGTAGCTGCAACAATGGACAATACTCGGTACCTCCCGATTAGCGAATATCCATTTAGTTGTGAAATCGGTATATACGGAACGCTCGTTATATTTTGGCTCGTGAAAGAAGACTATAATACAGTTGTTGTTGATGATGAGTTTGTATCAAATAATATACGATTGATGTTCGATCTTGCATGGTCTGTCGCACGAAAACCTGAGGAACATCCTAAAGAATAAAATTTCAAAACAAAAATCGTGAGTAATCACGATTTTTTTGTAGAAAAAAATGAAACTAAAAAAGAGGTACCCGTTGGGTATCCTCTCCAAGCTCGTGGCTTGTATAGCGTAAAGCGTCTTTGCTTATTGCTACTTTTTCACTCTCGCCAGACGGTGGGGCTAGTTGGTAATGCCCATCCCGAATCCGTCGCTATGGCGGCGCTGAGTGATGCCTAGTCCGAAGCCATCTCCGGCTTCCTGCTCGCGTCCTAGATGAGGCGCGGCGGGACTGATAGATGCAAGATTTGAACTGTCCGCAGTATTTACAGAAGTACTCATAACGTTGTTTTCCCTTACCAAAGTTTTGCAGGAAGAACACATTGAGAGTAGAACGTTAGTTCATCAGAAGTCGACACACGTGTATCGGCTTGTAACATGACGCGTTGATTGTGTTGTCTTGTTACAAACTGGCTCGTCGTACGTGCCAGATAGTCGCGGGTTTCAAGACCGCACCGAAATGTGAGTGAACGTCGCCTTTTGGGTGATAGGTTATGGCTAAACTACAGTTGGCGAGAGTGCGGTGTATGGCAGTACGAATGTTTCTGTTCTGCGCATCTCCACACCATTGCTTTTCCGTCAGTTATAGCCGACTCCGACTCGATTCTGATGTACTTTCTACTCTTTCTGTATTCAGTTTTTCACGATAACCACCCTTAAGGCTCTGTGTCGTTGAGTTCAAATGAACGTTGATGCTTACAATATAGCAGATTCATTTTGTTGTGTCAAGATAACAACAACTATACAACAGAATTTACAGCTAAAATGAGTAAAATATGGGTGTTATGAAGAGGTATAAATAGCGGTGCTTTATAGTGACTATTGACAAAAAGGATATTCTGTGCTATTATAGGCGCATACTTAGATCAGCACATATGTTGTTCTGAGACGCACCATAAAAATTGAGTTAGATTCGAAAAAATGAGTTTTGGTGCCGGCATGTCGTCGGCAGCCACAGTGTACGCATAAGGAGAGACATGACTGACTTCACCAACGACCGTTCGTTCCGCCCCGTTTCCGATTCCCTCAAGACCATCGACGAGACTCTCAGGTTCCAGCTTCGGCGGGAATTGGTGACCTCTAAGGATGTGCCGTTCGCCATCGAGATCGACACGTACCGCAACCGGTCGCTGCCGTTTTCCCGCATGAAGCTGGAGCTGCAACGAGGGACCAAGGATGAGGGCGCCCGGTTGGACGTCATCATGACTGGCAAGCGCCAGGGTAAGTCCTTCACGATCCACCTCCGCTTCATCGGAGGTGAGTGTTTCAAAGTGTCGGGCGATGCCGTTTCCGCGTACAACCTGGAGCAGTTCGAGGGGAAGCCGAATCAGGAGATGTACCGGGGGATCGCGAACAAGATTCGTGCGTCGCTCTGGATGATGTCCGGTGTTTTCTTCATTCGCCCACGGCGTGACCGGACTGAGGGTAAGGCCCCGGCCAAGAAGGCTGCTGCTCCGAAGAAGGCAGCTCCGAAGGCCCCGGCCAAGAAGGCTCCGGTTGCGAAGAAGAAGGCGGCTCCGAAGGCTCCGGCCAAGAAGAAGGCGGCTGCCCCTAAGAAGGCCGCGGCTGCCAAGAAGGCAGCTCCGAAGGCCAAGAAGAATGGTACGGACCCGGCGCACGCTCAGTTCGCCGCGGATTTCAACGCCCGCCCGTAGTCCGAACCAACCTCACTTACGACCTGCGCTGCCATTCGGCGGTCTCGTAAAGTGGATAAGTTCCCGCCGTTCTGTCGGGTGTCTCTAGTTCGCTAGGGGCGCCCGACGTCTAACGAAAATCAAAAACACATATTGTTTAAAGCCACCTACGGGTGGTTTTTCAATTACCCATATTAATTTCCCCAAACACGGCCCACCAGCTATACTAGTTTTCTACTCAGAACATTACCCTATGCCAACCATCGGAAACACAACGCGCATATCACAACTCACAAAAATGGCTACGCAAAGCATGCTGCCACACTCTATCCTTCTTGTTGGCCCTGAACATATTGGTAAAACACATATCGGTCACGTATTAGCAAAGGAGATTTTGCAATCAAAAGAAGAAAACCTTGAAACTCATCCTGAGTTTATTTTTGTACAAAAAGCAGAAGATGCGCACACACTCACGATCGACGATATTCGTCGTGTCATCGAGCAGCAAAAACACACAGCGTTTAATAGTTCAAAGCGTGTGATCATGATTTCGGGAATTCATACCGCATCGATCCAAGCAGCAAATGCATTGCTGAAATCAATCGAAGAACCATCTTCAAACACTCATTTCATTTTAACTGCAATTCATACACAACATACGCCACAAACAATTTTGTCTCGTTGTGCGGTGTATCATCTAGCGCATGCGTCACAAGTAGACATGATGCCGCTTGTTGAAGACATGACGGAAGAAGCGCGCGTTAAAAAAATACTCACATGGGCAGCGGGTAGGCCTGGGCTTCTCAAACAACTTCAGAACAATGATGAGCTACATGGTCAGTGGTACGATGAATCACGACAACTACTGCATTTACTTACATCAACACACGATAAGCGCCTTGCGTGGGTTGAAGATATTATTGGTAAAGGTGCAAAAGCAGCAAAGAAAGACGAGTTGTATCAAAGACTCGATCGAACAATTGTCATGTTGCGTGCCTTACTATTTTCTCATGGCCTCAAAAAGAAAACACTTGCTGCACAAATCGTTGCAAGCCTCGATCATGCACGAACTGTAAAAGAAAAGCTCAAAAGAAATATTCAACCAAAAGGTTTGTTTGATTCGTTTGTACTTTCGCTGCCAAGGTTGTAAAATAGAAGAACGATTTAACCCGTGTATATGAAACATTTTGCATTACGATTCTTTGGTTTGTCAGTTCTCATGATTCTTATGGGACAAGGGTGTTCGCTTACTGGTGAAGCGCCTGTACCGCTCGATGGTGGTGTATTTGCGACTGAGGACGGTGGAGTTACATGGGCACATCGCGTGCTTATTCCAAGTACAACGGGTGCACCAGGAAGTATCGCAACGGTAAACGTGAATGCACTGGTAATGGATCCGCTTGATCGCAAGGCACTCTACGCAGGGACAAATGCTAATGGTATGATTTTCAGTTACGATCAGGGTCGTACATGGAGTCAGCCAGCTGATCTTCGTGGTGGAAAAGTTTCTGATGTCGCTGTGGATCCGCGAGATAAATGTATTGTATTCGTAGCTGTTTCAAATAGGATTACAAAAACCGACGATTGTTCACGAAACTACATCGACAAGCATGTTGACGAGAAAAAAACCGTCACAGTAAATGCTTTAGAAATAGACCCCAAAAACTCAAAAGTAATTTATGCTGCCACAAGTGCAGGATCTATCCTCAAGAGTGAAAACGGTGGGTCGACATGGCAAATTAAACATTCTTTTGAACGCGATGTCGCGCATCTCCTCATTAACCCAAATGATACAAATATCATCTACGCAGGACTTCGTCGAAATGGAATCCATAAAAGTGCAGATGGGGGAAGTACATGGATAGACATCACGCCAGAAACAAATTCATTTAGTTCGTCTGGAGATATTAAGAATATTGTGTGGCATAAAAAATCTAATACGTTATTTCTTGCCATGAAGTCAAAGATGTTCTCATCCACAAACGGCGGGGATGCATGGACAGCTCTTGATTTGATATCACCTGCAGATGCAAATATTTTTGCACTAGCAATAAACCCAAAGGATGGTCGACAGATTATTTATTCGACTGCGACGGGGCGATCATCAACGTTGTATGTTACGTCTGATGGAGGAAAGACGTGGACATCAGCACAACCGCCAACAACTCGTGCGGTTACATCGATATTATTTGACCCTGAAGCACCACATATCATGTACCTCGGAGGATTTGCGCTGGCTCAATAATCTTGTACAATAGCTCCAATTAAGCATATTGGAGCTATTATTGTAACTATATGGATCAAGCGGTACTAAAACAAGAATTTAACTCAACAATAGAGCATTTGGAGTCTGAGTTACGCACGATCAGAACAGGTCGAGCACATCCAGGGATTATCGAGTCAATTCCAGTAGAAGCATACGAAAGCATGACAAACATTAAAGGTGTTGCATCGATTACGATTACAGATGCGCGTACGTTAGTTGTCGAGCCGTGGGATAAGGGTTTGGTATCAGCAGTTGAAAAAGCACTTCGTGAATCAGATCAAGGACTCAATCCGCAATCAGATGGAAAGGTGTTGCGAATTTCAGTGCCACAGCCTACAGAGGAAACACGTAAGGAGATGGTGAAGGTGATGCGCAAGATGGTGGAGGAAGCTCGTATTCGAGTGCGTCGCATTCGTGACGAAGCAAAGTCATCAATTATTACACGTGAAAAAGACAAAGATATTTCAGAAGATGATCGATATCGTATGCAAGCGTCATTGGAAGAAGATGTGAAAAAATATAATGCGAAAATCGAAGCACTCTCAGAGGATAAAGAAGCTGACATCATGAAAGTATAGTATGGAAGATGCAATGGAAAAACTAACATCTCTGACGCGTCGCCGGGGTTTTATTTACCCTGGTTCTGATATTTATGGCGGCATGGCAAACAGTTGGGACTATGGACCGCTGGGGGTGCAGCTACGCATGAATGTCAAAGATTTATTTTGGCGCATGTTTGTGACGTCGCGTGAGGATATGGTTGGGATGGACGCTGCAATTATTATGAATCCAAAGGTGTGGGAAGCATCTGGTCATACCAAAAACTTTTCTGATCCGCTTGTTGATTGCAAGTCATGTCATCATCGATATCGTGCGGATCATTTACTTGAAGCGACTTCAGCAGAACCGGAATACAACACATCAGCACCTCAGTCACTTACAGATATTAAATGTCCGAAGTGTGGGGGTGAGCTTACAGAAGTTCGAAACTTTAACTTAATGTTTGAGACGCAGGTTGGTGCGGTGCAGGGTGAAGGATCCACTGCATATTTGCGACCAGAAACTGCGCCCGGCATGTTCACTAATTTTAAGAATGTTGTCGAAACATCCAGAAAGAAAATTCCATTCGGTATGGCGCAAATTGGAAAAGCATTCCGCAATGAAATCACAACTGGAAATTTTATTTTTCGTGTACGCGAATTTGAGCAGATGGAAGTAGAGTATTTTATCGAAGAAGATCAGTGGGAGGCGACGTTTAAGGAGTGGCAGCAGATCATGCATGATTTCGCAGATGCGCTTGGTTTAGACAATAGTAAACTACACGATGTAGAAATCTCAGAAGAAGAGCGCGCATTTTACTCAAAGCGCACGGTGGATTTCGAATACGAATATCCATTTGGTCAAAAAGAATTGTGGGGATTAGTATATCGAACAGATCATGATTTAAAGGCGCATATGGATGCATCCGGCCAGGATCTGACATATCATGATCAACAAACGGGTAAGAGATTTTTACCGCATGTGATCGAACCGAGTATGGGGTTGGGGAGAACCGTTTTGGCCGCACTTCTTTCTGCATATACAGAAGAAGAAGTTGCTACTGCTAAAGAAGGTGAGACAGCGAAACGTGTGGTGATGAAGTTCCCATCCGTTATTGCACCAGTACAAGTAGCTGTATTACCACTATCAAAGAAAGATGAGCTTTCAAAACCAGCGCGGGAGCTCGCTGCAAAGTTGCGAAAAAAATTCCGTGTTGAATACGATGAAACTCAATCAATCGGAAAACGGTATCGTCGACAGGATGAGATCGGAACGCCGTTATGTGTGACATTCGATTTTTACTCAATCGAAGATAATGCAGTAACCATTCGAGATCGCGATACCATGGAACAGAAAAGAATTAAGATCCCAGAATTAGAAACTTATATAACAGAACAGTTCTCTTAATATGTTCAAGAAATCAGAACTACAGAATCAATCGACACTCATTACGATCCCAAACGCAAACACGCAGGCCGTTACAGTACTTGTGATGTTTCCTGTTGGGTCACGATATGAAACACAGGAACTCAATGGTATTTCTCACTTCATTGAACACATGATGTTCAAGGGAACAAAAAAACGTCCCACAACATTAGACATTTCAAAAGAGCTTGATGGGCTGGGTGCAGAATACAATGCATACACATCAAAAGATTATACAGGTTACTACGTGCGGATTGATGCAACCAAACTAGAAACCGCGCTCGACATTGTTTCAGACATGTTATGGAATTCAGTTTTTGATGCAGAGGAAATCGAAAGAGAGAAGGGTGTCATTGCGGAGGAGTTGCACATGTACGAAGACAATCCAATGCGTGATATTGAAGAATTCCTCGAGGAGCAGTTGTTTTCAGGATCACCGCTCGGGTGGAAGATTGGTGGAACAGATAAAATCATTCATAAGTTCACACGCGAACAGATGGTGGGATTCCGAGATCGATTCTACACACCAGATCAAATGACAGTTGTGGTTGCAGGAAACACACCAGACAACATTTCAGAGCGTGCAGAACATTACTTTGGCGGAGCAGAGCGTGAGGCTTCACAAGATATTGACTATATTAAGCATGAGTTTGTTGAGTCTCCTCAGGTTGCTGTTAAGTGGAAAGATACAGAACAGGCGGTCATGATGGTAGGATTTCCAGCTTACTCGTACACAGACAAAAAACTATACGCATTAAAACTTTTGCATGTCATTTTAGGTGGAACAATGTCGTCACGACTTTTCATTGAAATTCGAGAGCGTCGCGGTTTGGCATATGTCGTTCGATCAGATGTGAGTCCATATCACGAAACGGGTGCATTCTCGGTAAAGGTGGGATTGCTTCCTGAAAAAAGTGGAGATGCACTCAAGGCAATTATTGGTGAGTTAAAAAAGATTCAGGAAAACGGTGTTACGGAAGAAGAATTAGCGCAAGCAAAACAGAATTTACGAGGACGAGTCATGCTTTCTTTGGAGAACTCAAGTTCGCTGGCAGAGTGGTATGCGCATCAGTGGTCACTGAAGGGTATCATGGATACACCAGAAGAACAGCTCGCTAAACTCGATGAGGTGACACTTGACAATATCCTAGAAGTTGCGCAGGAAGTGATACAATTTGATAAGATGAAGGTAGCAACAATTGGACCGTTTAAGGATGATAGTGTATTCACAGAAGCAATCCAGAATTCGGTCTAGCAATAGTCGTTATTTATCTTTAATAGCTACATCACGCAAAAAATATCAAAGCTCATCAACGATGCACTCACATCTCATCCTCACACATCCAATTTTTTATCGTGACGTGAGTATCAAATCTGAATAATGAGATTACTGGATCACATTCGCACAATATGAAAAAACTGTTCGTAGCAAATTGGAAACGATATCTCACGACATCAGAGTCGGTGTCATTGTGGTTGGAGTTAGCAAAAGTATCATCAGAAGGTTTTGATGTTGTTGTTGCTCCAAATCATTTAGCACTCGATCAGATTGCGGCACATCCTGGTTCACATATGCTTGCTGCGCAGGACGCGTTTTACGAGACGGAAGGCGCAATCACGGGGATGGTATCAACTCAAGATTTAAAAGAGATCGGTGTGACACATGTTATTGTTGGTCATTCTGAAAGACGAGCGCTCGCGCGCGAAACTGATGACGTTATTGCGAAAAAAGTTGCGGCCGTACAGGCTGCGCAACTCACACCAATTCTGTGTGTAGGAGAAACCAAGGAAGAACGTGATGCAGGAAAAGCACAGGATCGTGTTCGTGAACAGGTTACAAAAGGAATTTCACAAGCACTCATGGGAGCAGCTCTGATTATTGCATATGAACCCCGGTGGGCTATTAGTAAAGGTGGAGTAGGGGAATCATGTCATCCAGAAGATGCAGAACGCATGTTGTCGTTTATCAAAGAAATCAAATTGACTCCCGTGTTATATGGAGGTTCTGTAAAGCCAGAAAACATTACATCATTCGTAGAGTTGGAATCATGCGATGGAGTGCTCGTTGGTTCGGCATCAACTAAACTTGATAGTTTGCAGGCTATGTTGTCATAATTTCACATGCCATTTACTATTCTTCCATTTATACTCATTGTTGTAGGTGCCGTCATTGCATCGGTTGTTCTGATTCGTCGATTTCCTCAAATTGCATTACTCGATGTTGATAAGCTTCCGCAAGAAGTGCACTCACAAAAGAAAAAAGCAATTATCGAGGAGCAGTATCTCCGATCAATGAAAAAAACCGCTGCTAAGCTAAAAGAGGCTTCAAAGCCTATGCAGGCGCTGTGGAAAAAATCACAAAAACAGTTTAGAGAAAAAGTACAGAAGACATATGTCCAGCACGCAAAATCTCGTGCAAAGAAAAACAAGAAACCTAAAAAGACTCCACCACCGGAAGCTATCGCTGCGCTTTTAAAAGATGCACAGACACAGTTATTGATGCAGAATTTTCGTGAATCAGAGCAAAAATATATTGAGGTTATTCGGTTTGCACCACGTACGGTAGAGGCTTATCGTGGGTTAGGGCGATTATATTTTGCAAAAAAACAGTGGGATGAAGCAAAGCAAACATATTTATTCATCGTGAAGTTGGATGAAAAAGATGGTCGCGCACACAACAGATTGGGGATGATTGCGGTAGAGCAAGAAGATTGGAAAAATGCTATCGCACATTTTAAACGCGCAGTAGAAATCGATAATAACATTGCACTTCGTCACTTTGACCTAGGAAATGCATACGAAAAAATGGGTAAGGGGTTATATGCATTGCGAAGTTATGAACGTGCAGTATCACTAGAACCATTAAACCCAAAATACCTTGACGCGTATTTAAAAACAGCAGTTCTTCTAAAAAATAAAGAACTAGCACAAGCAGCGTACGATCAACTCAAAATAGCAAACCCTGAAAATAAGAAGTTGGATGAAATTAGAAGAACGATCGAGGAACTATAGTCTGTTGTTCTGGTTGAAAATCAGGCCGCGATAGCTCAGTTGGTAGAGCGTTTGCATGGTAAGCAAAAGGTCTCGGGTTCGACTCCCGATCGTGGCTCCATGATAATCTCGCAAGGGATTTATTTTTTTGCTAAAAACACGTGATATGGTGTTGATTTTTATCCACACAACATAATTATAGAAAGCATGCATGAGTGTGCTAAACTATACACACTTTAAATTAAGCATTTACTTAAAAATCAACTCTATGAGTGATTATCAGCACAGCTCGGACAAAAGTGGAAAGAAGGATGTCTTTGATAAGATCGGCTCAAAGAACTCATTCTTTTTTGGACTTGGTTCGGGAGTTGCAGGATTTTTTGTAGTAGGTTTCTTCGTTTTGTTGGGTGTATTTCTCACAAGCGGAGGAAACAGCGGGCGTTCGGTACAAGCAAATAATAACCCAAGCGTGAATCCATCGCCTACGCATGCAGCACCAAATGGAGGTACACAAATCTCACTTACACTTTCAGAAGACGACTGGGTTCGTGGAGATGCAAACGCACCAATTACTATTGTAGAGTTCTCAGACTTCGACTGTCCATTCTGTCAGCGTCATCACGACACTATGAACCAGTTGATCGCTCAGTATGACGGACAGGTAAACTGGGTATACCGACATTTCCCACTCACACAACTTCACCCAGATGCGGTGAAGAAGGCGAACGCGGCTGAGTGTGCGGGAGGGCTTGGTGGAGAAGATTCATTCTGGGCATACGCGGATGCAATTTTCGCAGGGGATGAAGGGGGTACAGATGCAGAACTCTCGGCTGTTGCGGGAAACCTCGGTCTTAATACTGCAAAGTTTGAGTCGTGTCTCACAAATGGTGATTATTCGGACGTAGTTGATAACGACTCACAAAATGCAGTTTCGGCAGGAGGAACAGGAACTCCATACAACGTGATTATTGCTGGTGATCAGCAGATTCCAGTAAATGGCGCAGTGCCATTGGAGCAGTTTAAGAGTATTATCGATTCATTGCTCTAGACTGAGCAAAAAGCAGATTGAAGTCTATTCAATCAAAAAGCTCCAAAAGGAGCTTTTTGATTGTTGACATGAATCACGTTCGGAATTATACTATTGTCACAATTAGGGTCGGTACCAAAGTGGTCAACTGGGGCAGGCTGTAAACCTGCTGGCTTCGCCTTCGGGGGTTCGAACCCTCCCCGGCCCATAAAAAATACTCACCGTAAGGTGGGTATTTTTTTATTAGCTGGGGCAGGGGACGGACCTCTGGTTCGTACAGCGGAGCGGAATGAGAGACGAAAAAACCTGTTTTTACGTCCGAACGAGCGACGCTGCCTGGAGGAAAGCCAGTTACGGTTGATATTCCGGTGTTGACTCCTCAGGGTCGGGATATCGATGGTAACGACGATATTGCTAGGGCCGAATTCGGTCTATATGCTGGATCTTCTGGTCGGCAAAATGAATCGTTCAGAGGTGCTCCAACGATTGGATCAAGCTCGCGACGTCGTGGTGGTAGTACTCGTCGTACGAGTCGGTTCCTTGGCAGCGCAACTCGTGCTGGCGGCACGAAGGGGATTTCTCGGCCAGAGCTCCTTGGTGGAGGTCTCGAATCCTTCGGTGGCGGCCTCGAATCTATGGGGGGGTGGCTATCGCGGTGGTGCAGGTCTCGAAAGTGCTCCTGACTTTGAAGAAGAGTTCGAGGTGTTCATCAGTGATCCTGAGCAGGGTGGTGCAGCCGCAACGTCCGACGACGCGACCAGGGTGATTGCAGAGGCGCAAACGCTACTGGACGCATTGTCCGATCGCCCGACGGCTGCGATGATCACGCAGATGACTCTCGATCTGAGGGCAACTGTGTCGTCTCACAGCACATCCGGATTCGCTGGGTGGTCTGATGATGACAAATCAAGCCTTCTGTTGATTCTCGCGAATCTCTGGAAGAACTTCCGGGATCACAGCGTTAAGCCGATCCCGCCAGCGCTGCTAAAAGCGCCTTCGGGTCAGTTCGCTCGTGTGAACTGGAAGCAGGCCAAGCGCATCCTCGGCATGGGCTAATCAAGTAAAGACTACGGTCTACCGCGTACCTATGTGGTGCGCGGTTTTTTTGTTATACTAATAATTCAATTATCCTCGTATATATGAACATCTCACTCAACACAGAACATGTACTTATCTCAGACGAGCGCATAGAAAAGATCTCAGCATTCGTAAGGGAATATATCAATCACTGTGTGAGTGTTGTGGATGGTGGTGGGTATGATGAAGACGAAGCATCACTCAATTGTGCGAGTGATATGCGTATTCAACAAGATGTCGCGGATATGGTCAATAAGAAAGCATCGAGTAAGTTACGTTACATTGTCGTGTGTGGGATTGGAGGGTCAAATCTCGGCACCAAAGCAATATACGAAGCCATCATCGGAACAGTGGATCCATATTCCGCAGTCCGACCTAAAGTATTATTCGTTGATACGGTATCTGCTCATCTTATGATGGATGTTGCTGAACTTTTAAAAGATGCGGTTTCAGATCCCGAACAAATCCTCATAAATGTGGTGACAAAATCTGGAGGGACGGCAGAGACAATAAGTAATATCGAAACACTCAATCACGCGCTCTCTACACACATGGGGGATATCACTGATCGCATTGTGGTTTCGACAAACGAGGGGAGTAAGTTGTGGGACGCAGCAGGTGATGCGGGGATAGACAGATTAGCTATCCCAGAAAAAGTCGGCGGACGATTCTCTGTATTTAGTGCAGTTGGGCAATTTCCACTTCGTGCTGCCGGACTTGATGTTGATGCGGTATTGAAAGGTGCTCTGGATATGAGAGATCGTTGCTTGTCCTCATCAGATAATCCTGCGCTTACATCAGCTGCGGTCACGTTTGCGCATCGCGAGATAGGGATTCGTATCAACAATACATTTGTATTCAATCCAGAATTAGAATCGGTTGGTAAGTGGTATCGTCAGCTCATGGGAGAATCAACAGGGAAAAGAGAAACCAGGGATGGTGTTGAGGTAAGAGAGGGGATCACGCCGATAGTTTCAGTTGGATCAACAGATCTGCATTCCATGGCACAGCTATACTTTGGTGGGCCGCAAGATAAGCTTACGACATTTGTGTATGCAAAACAGCTTCCGACACAAGTAAAAGTTCCATCCGAATTGTTATTCCCAAACCTCGTAAAAGACATCCAAGGGAAGAGTTACAAAAAAATCATGGCTGCGATTTTCGGGGGTGTGAAGAAAGCATACGAAAAAAATGATCAGCCGTATATGGAGATCGACATGCCTGAAATCAATGAGTATACGATCGGACAATACCTTCAGTTCAAAATGTGCGAAATGATGTATCTGGGGAAATTGCTCAATGTTAACCCTTTTAATCAGCCCAGTGTTGAGGATTATAAGTCAGAAACAAGGGTATTATTGTCGAGTTGACGAAAATCGTGGAACATCATATACTATTGCCGTAAATTTGGAGGCTTTTTTGTTCACAGAAAACCAGGCTTGGTTCCCAACGAAGTTTCATCAGCAGGATCTATGATGAGGTTGGAATGCGTCCAAGATAATTGAGTAGTTCAGTGTATGGTAGAGTTTCATGAACGAAAGCCATCTTAGCTCAGTTGCCCAGGCGAAGCCGGCACATAAAAAGACAGCTCGGCATAAAGAAGGAGTTCAGTACAAAATTTCGAAGTCATGCGTGTAATACATACGCCATCTTAGCTCAGTTGGTAGAGCAACTGTTTTGTAAACAGTAGGTCCGCGGTTCGAATCCGCGAGATGGCTCCATAGCATACAATGTGATAGTCGGACGTGCTGTATTTAAACAGTAGGTCCGCGGTACTTCTCGTAAACTCGAAGGTGTTCGGCGCTTCGCTCGGAAATACAAGATAGCTTGATATTCCACTCGCTTCACTAGAACACGCGAATCCGCGAGATGGCTCCATCGCATAAACCAATGCACTGCGCGTTTAACCTGAACTGCGTAGTTGGATCATAAATCAAACAATATGTCACAAGACAACCTAATTAAACTCGAGTGCACAGAGTGCAAATCGATCGGATATAGAAGTACTAAAAATAAAAAGAAATTGAAGAACCGATTGGAACTCAATAAGTACTGCAAGAAATGCAAGATGCACAAGAAACACAAGGAAACAAAATAGCAATCATTGTTGTTTCCTGGAACGTGTCAGATCAGCTCAAGCAGTGTCTTGAGTCGATTGATAGATACGCAGATGTTCCGTGTGAAGTTATTGTTGCAGATAATGCTTCGGTGGATGAGAGTGTGGCTATGCTTCACTCTTTTTCATTTACAAACAATCACGTCACAAATTTCACTATTTTTGAAAACAAAGAAAATATTGGATTCGCGAAGGGTTGTAATCAAGGAATTGGCGTGATGGATGCAGAGCATGCGTTATTACTTAATCCAGATGCTCGTATTCGTGAGCATACACTGAGCAAGTCTCTTGAATTCATTCAGGAGCACTCAGATGCTGGTGTGATTGGATGCAAGATAGAATACGAAGATGGATCAAAGCAAGGGTCTGCGGGGTCATTTCCGACACTGAGAGGCCAGCTGACTCGGAGGCTAGGATGGGTCAAAGAATCGAAGAAGGCTAAGATCTTTCGGGCAGCACCTGCGCGAAAATGGCAAGAAGATGTAGAAATGCCAGTGGATCATGTAAAGGGTGCATTTTTTCTCATCACACGACGGGCACTTAATGCTATAGGGGAGTTGGATGGAGGTTTCTTTCTCTGGTTTGAAGAAACGGATTACTGTCTGAGTGTGTGGCAGTCAGGACTGAAAGTGTATTACACACCATCAATAGCAGTGACACACGTCGGTGGAGCAAGCTTCAAAAAAGTATCAGAATGGAAAAAAAGAATGATATGGTTTCGCTCAATCAAGCGTTATTTCACCAAACACTACGGATTGCCAACAGGCATTGCGATTGCTATACTTGATCCGATCTGTGAAGTAGTAGGATCAGTCTATCGTAAAATAAAATACAGAAAAAAGTCGATACAATAAGGGCCTATAGTTTCAATGGCTAAAATCCCGGTCTCCAAAACCGGAGTTCTTGGTTCGAATCCAAGTGGGCCTGTACCTTAGAATCCTGGAGAAATTCAGGGTTTTTTGTTTGAAAATATTGGCGAATCTGAGTTCTAACCTAATAATGCTATTGACAAAGACGTTAAAAGGTGGTGTAATTGGATCGTTCATTAACTCGGTGTAAGCTCAGAAATCAGTGTAAGCCACTACAGATAGTAAGGAGTAAGAGTCATGGTTACTCGTAATTCTGTTTACGATAAGTCATATGGTGATGTGCACGCAACGGTGAGTTGTCTTGCGCAGGAAGGTCTGTTTTCAAAAGGTCTCGATGCCATCATCCGCAAGCCAGGCAACGCCGCCCGCGCCATCGCCGCACTCAACCGCGAGTTCAAGCTGAATGAGGTTAACAAGTTTTTCGTGGACATCACCACGCAGCTTTGGAGATTCGAGGGGATGCTTCCTGAGCTTCGTGAGCTGGGCTTTACTCTCATGGACAAAAGCGACGAGGAGATTCTGAGGGAGCTTCAGGAAACCGCACCAGACTGGCCGAAAGGAAAGCGTTGCTTCCGCTTCATCCAAATCCGCGAGGGTGAGGGTGACGCAGGTGTGCAAAAAACTTTCGATCTCCACGAGCAGATGATGCAACAAACCTTCGCGCCCAAGTGGTGGCGATGGGATCAGATCAAGACGGACAAGAATCATCTGCGTTTGTTGGCGGGCAACAGCACGCACAAATCCTGCTTCGGCTGGGTCTGTGCGGATATGGACGCTCACAGACAGCGAGATTCGATTACGGCTGTGCGCAGTGACGATTCGCTCTCCGACGAACTTCTCGCATTCTGTTGGCAGTTCCCTGGGTATTGTAAAGCGATTGATTACGAGGACAGCCCCGGTCTGTTCGCCGGGGGTTACGAGCTTTCAGTCGAGGGCTACGAGGACTGGGGCGGCGTGCCGCTCGTGTACCGCCGCCTGCACACCGGCAAGGTGCAACTGAACGCCTACAACCGATCCAACGACTACTTCAATGATTCAGCGCCGTCTCTTCTCAGGGAGTAAGGCACTCGGTACTGGGATTCTTGGTGCTTGGGTAACTGGGTATTAGGACTTTGGCATTTGGTAATGTCCGCGACTACTGTCGCGGACATTTTTTATCCAAAAAAATTCCAACCTCGCAACCAGCCTCTGAAAATAGCACAAGTTAGAACTACTTGTGCTATTTTGTTGATTGGACTCGATGGTGACTTGCGATGATTGACATGCAGGAGGATTGTAGCTAGTATGGCATCATGCTGGAGGCTTGAATTAATTCGATAATCATTTTTATATGGCAAAACGAAACGGTGCAATAGGAGAGAAGCAGAAGTCAAAATCAAGAAAAACTGCAAAACGTCTTGCGATCAAAGCAGAAATGCTCGCAAACAAAGCAAGCAAAAAACGCAAATAAGAATACAGTCTGAAATCGTTTCTCTAGGGATTTCCTGAGAAACGGTCTAAGTTTGTAACTCTCATCTTGCAGATAACACCCGTAGAAATACCGGTGTTTTTTGTACCATAGCTCTAAATTATTTCCCGATGAAATAATTCATCGGCTATGCAGTAATATGATATAGGAGGGATCGAAGACAGATATTTAGATAAACAATAAACAATATGAAATACAAAATGATAATTGGTTTAATGTTCGTGGCGATTTTTTTTATGGGGACAGGTTATATTGTGTACTCACAGCGACCAGCTGTGAACGTTGATTACGTGGTGGTGAGCGCTCATACTGGTGGGCAGAATGTAGGCCAAGAAACGGGTACAGAAAATCAATACACCATGGAGACAGTTCGGGTACATAACAGTCGATCAGATTGTTGGAGTGTAATTAATGGAGGTGTATATGACTTAACAAGCTTTGTGTCGCGTCATCCAGGTGGATCAAAGAGTATCACAAGGATGTGTGGAGATGATGGATCAAGGGCATTCAATAAGGAACATGGTCGAGATCGTTCTGCAAACTCATCACTTGTATCACTTAAGATAGGAACACTTACTCAATAAATATGAAACACTTATCTTCTCATGTACTTCGATTTAGTTTTGTAGCACTGTTTGTATGGTTTGGTGTGATGCAGTTGATACAGCCCGGAGATTGGATAGGATATCTACCTACATGGACTGATCACATTCCTGTGCCGGGAGAAATGATTGTAATGCTTAATGGGTGGTTCGAAGTTGTAGCAGCTGCTATGTTGGCGGCTGGTGTATTTCCAAGAGCGATAGCTGGGTTTCTGGCAGTTCATCTATTTGGTATAGCAGTCACTGCTGGTGGAGCTACGGGGGTTCGGGATCTGGCACTGGGTATGATGGGTGTTGCGATCATGTTCTTACCGCAGGAAAGTTTATCGGGGTTGTTTAAAAAAGCACCAACCGCGTAAGCCAACTCAAAGTTCTGTTGAAAGACAGAATTTTTTGCTACACTAAAATTTAATAAATTGAAAGATATGAAACATACTGTATTGAAGAGACTGCTTGTCGTTTTTGTAGTGTTGTTGGTGGTTGGGGTGGCGACACATTTTTTTGTGTCATCGGAAACCATCGATGAGGGGTATTACAGGGAGGATGATATGAGCGATGACATGCTCTATGTATATGAAGAGGAGGCAGAGAGTGCTGATGAGTGCGCTGATGTAGAAGAATATGATGAGGAGTTGGGTGTGTGTTATTTCGAATGTGAATCTGAAGAGGAGTGTGATGCGATAAATCAGCAGATCGATGATTACCTATTTGGGCTAGCGGATGAATACGAAGAATTCGCTGAATCATTTACGGAATTCGAGGGTGAGGAGGCAGAGCTGCAAAATAATGCAGAGGTGATGTATGAGATAGAAGATGGAAATTTCTTCGTTGCAGCCGGTGTAGAGAATGAGAATCATGAGCGCGTTCGATTGTGGTTTGACCTCATTGCTTCAGACGAATTTGTACAAGCACACATGAATCGATTGGTACTCTATGCGAGCTCAGGAGACGACGCATTAGCATACGTAAC
>CAZHXK010000006.1:0-2454 GCA_964536565.1 uncultured Gammaproteobacteria bacterium | reverse complement strand
AAAAAGAAGTTGTGTTTACACTCATTCACGAATTCGCACATATACTAAGTTTGAACAGCACGCAGGTTGATGCAGCTGTTGCTGAAGGTTCGTGTGGTGGCTTCGTTATAGATGAAGGGTGTGTGAGAGATGCTGCGTATCTCGGTAAGTTTTATGTAGCATATTGGGACGGACAATTTGAACTGAATGAGGATACATCCGTCGAGCGCTATGAGTCGAACACGCAGGCATTCGTAACAGAATACGCAGCGACAAACCCGATAGAGGATTTTGCGGAATCGTTTGCTTCGTTCGTATTCAACAAAAAACAAGATGTAGATCAGCATCAGGCAGAGGAAAAAATTAACTTCTTCTACGGTTACAATGAGTTGGTCGATATTCGCGCATCAATCAGAACAGGGCTCAAGTCATTTGTACATAAGCGAATTACAACACAGTCAAGCTCATAGTATTATGCGGAATTAAATCAAAATCCCTGTCGAAAGGCAGGGATTTTTGTTACAATATAATCTATGAAACACTTCCATAATGTCGTACGCATTCTTTCGGGGCTTTTGTTTGTCGTTGTCGCGGCATCAAAATTTGGCATTCTCCCGAGCGGCGTAACGAGGGAGCATATGTTCACGCCTGAAGGGTGGGCATTCATCTCGGCGATTAACGCAACAGGATATCTGTTTCCTGCTGTTGGGGTCGTCGCGCTGGTGTGTGGGGTGGCATTTCTCACAAATCGATATGTCGCGCTCGCTGCAGTTGTATTAATGCCGATCACGGTGAGTTTTGCGCTGTTCCATGTATTTCTCGGATTTCCGATTGATTCCGTATTCTCATTTCATTTCGTAAGAGAAGGGGTGTCGTTTGTTCCGTTGGTATTGAATCTGACTATACTTTACAACATGCGCTCGAAATACCACGCACTCACTACAGGTTAAAGTACACGGCGGAAACTCAACCTATTTTTGATATAAAAAACCCGAGCATGCTCGGGTGTGTGATTAGGAAAGTTTAACTTCTTTCCACGGTTCGGATGTAGAAGGACGCTTCCACAAGCGGATATACGAGTTCGTTTTCTCGCTGCGCAAGCTGTGACGCAGAAGATGTTGTGCCTGCTTGAGTTCTGGGAATGCGTTTGCGTCGATGTCAATTGTTATGAATCGATACAGATCAGGGCCAACTTTGAAAGAAAGACGCTCGAAGAGCACGTTCTCGAGTATGCTGATCAACGCGCGGGATGTTTCATCTGCTTCGTTATCTGTGGTCGTACTGAATCGAGCGCGGAATGCATCAATGTGCGCCTTAGCCTCACGAGCAAGCGTGGTATCGATCCGAGCGATGGTGTTCACGAGTGCGCGTACACGACGCAGTCCGTCAGTGCTCGTAAGCGTAACTTGGCCATGAAGAGTTCCATCTTCATCGACCAACATGTCGTAGACATTCGCCGTAAGGTATTCGTTTCGCGTACGTAATGCAGAGACAACTGCATTGTTCAGAGTGAATACCTGATCCACAATATCATCGGTACGACGATCGATATTACCAAGGCGCTCGAGTAGGACAGCAAGTTCGGTGCGCTGCGTCTGAAGCTTGGCTTCTGCTGCTGCGATTTCCGCACGCGCTGCATCCCGTTCTTTCGTGAGCTCAATGGTGTCATTGGGCCACGATAGGATGGTATTCTTGAGCTTTTGTGCTCGCTGAGTCGTATTATTTTTGATCTCAGCGAGGTTGGCGGAGGCCTGCAGAAAGCGCTGGTATCCTTTCGTCCATTTCGCTCGAGCCTTCTCTTCTCGCTTCTTGATTCGCCCGATTACTTTCTCGGTTCCAGCAATAGCCTTCTCAAGTTTCTTTCGCATTATCGACGACATATATTCTCCTGTGAGCTATGTAATGAACGAAGCGATCATAGCGTAGATACTCAATCATGTCAATGAGTGATACTCGGCAGAAGTCTGATTCGTACAAGAGATTGGTACTGAAAAAATTGCGGTGGCTTGTACACCGCTTTTTTACTTTGAAATAAACTACGATGGAAAAGTGTGTATTCGGTCGGTTTTTACTGAGAAATCGTGACTGTGGATAAGCTACCTTGTATCGCAAGGTACTATGCGCTTGAGTATAAGCAATATGGAATACCTCGACAACATTCAAGCGCAAGTCCGAAAGGGAATTCTCGAATTTGCTATTCTTCTCATTATTAAAAAAGGGGAGGTGTATGCGAACGAAATTATCACTACCCTCAAAAAGACGGATCTCATTATCGTCGAGGGAACATTGTATCCGTTGCTGAGTCGACTGAAACGAAACGAACTAGTGGAATACGCATGGAAGGAATCCAAAAGTGGTCCGCCACGAAAATACTACACACTCACCAAAAAGGGCGATAAATTTTTATCACATCTTGAAACGTCATGGAGCTCGCTGCATACATCAATTAACTCCTTAATTAAGGACTATGAAAAA
>CAZHXK010000005.1:0-28459 GCA_964536565.1 uncultured Gammaproteobacteria bacterium | reverse complement strand
GTTCGATCATTGGTGGAAAAACCTGATCCGTCTGTTGCACCGTCAAATTTAGGAATTATTGGACGATATATTATCACTCCAGAAGTGTTTGATGCACTTGAAACTGCGAGTGCTTCTCCTGATGGTGAGATTAGATTGATTGATGCATTTCGTAGCTTAGTTGGTTCTCGTGCAATTTACGCGCATGCGTTTGAAGGAAAGCGATACGATTGTGGAAACAAACTAGAGTTTATGAAGGCTGCGGTTGAGATGGGGGTGCAGCATGAGGAGATCGGTGAGAAGTTTGCAACATATTTGCGAACTCGAACAGATCGAAAAGCGAATGTTGTTGAAGATGTAGTTAAGACGTTTTTAAAAGAAACAACGTAATAGGCCTCGGCCTCAAGGAGATATGAGAAAAGGAGTATTTGGTGTATTAGCTGTATGCGCTTTTTTGGTATTGGGAGGGCAGGCTTGTAAGAGTACGGTGGATCCTCAGGCAGCTGCATTGACGGCGCCTGTTACACTTACGTATTGGCGACCATTTGATGGTACTGATGCATTTGATGCAGTGATGAAACGTTATCGATCAATTCATCCGAATGTCACAATTAACTATCGACAGATTCGACCTGAAATTTATGAGGAAGAGTTGATTCAGGCTTTTGCGGAGGATCGTGGTCCTGATTTGTTCGCGGTTCATAATTCATGGGTTCGAGGATATCAGAGCAAGCTGGCTGTCATGCCTGAGTCATACACTATTTCTAATATTGTTCCTAAGGGTGGTTTGGAAGGGAAAACCGAAACTTCCATTGTAACCAAGCGAGGGCTAACACCTCGAGAGTTGAAAGCGACGTTTGTTGATGTTGCTTTGGACAATATGTTGTTACCTCGTGATGGGTCTGCAACAAAGGCGGATTTGGCGACGGGTGGTGTGTACGCGATACCCCTGTCTGTTGATACGATGATGCTTTTTTACAATAGTGATTTGGTGAATACAGCGGGTGTTGCAACGCCACCGACGACATGGGCACAGTTCCAGTCTCATGTTGAAAAAGTGACGGTGGTTGATGATCAATTTAAATTGGTTCGTCCGGGTGCGGTGATTGGTACTGCTGCGAATGTTCCGCGAAGTCCGGATTTGTTGGCCTTGATTATGATGCAGGCGGGTGCACAGATGACTGATGATTTCGGTTTTGCAACGTTTCATAAGAATCCACCAGGATTAGATCGTGCGACACCGCCAGGGATTGATGCACTTCGTTTTTATATTGATTTTTCTTTGCCTGTTCGAAAGGTGTATACGTGGAATGCGTTACAGCCTGATGGGCTTGAGGCATTTATTCGTGGGCAGGCCGCGTATTTGTTTGGCTATTCATATCAACTTCCATTGATTAAGGCACGTGCTCCGAAGTTACCGATTGGTATCGCTCCGGTGCCACAGCAATTACCTGATCAACCAATCAATATTGCGAATTTCTGGTTGGAAGGTGTATCAAAGAAATCTGCGAATACGACATGGGCGTGGGATTTCCTTTTGTTTGAATCGAATGTTGATAACGTAAAGGATTATTTGGAGAAAACAGAAAAACCTACGGCTTTGCGCGCATTGATTGATGAACAGCGGGAGGATTTATTCTTAGGTCCATTTGCGGATCAGGTTTTAACTGCTCAGACATGGTATTCAGGAAAGGATGGAGATGCTGCTGATGGTGTGATAAGGGAGTTGATTACGAATGCGAAACTAGCTATTGAGGCTGCGGATGAGGAAGCGTTTAATAAGGCTGTTAAGAATGCGGTGACTAAGATTAACCAAACAGTCCAGTAGAGAGATAACGGTTTCCGTACTGGACGATCTTTATCGATTTTCCCTCGCAACTTGCTCAATGTACTACTACGTACGCCTCGTTGCGTCGCTCAGTCCAAATCGACAAATGTCATTCCGGCACGAAAATTTTCACCTCAGTGGTTGTTGTGTTGGGTGGTTTTTAAAAATAATAAGTATGTTCTCAAGGGGGACTAAAGTAATTTTAATGATGATTCCGATGATGTTCGGTTTGTTTTTGTTTTCTCCTCAGGCGACACGGGCTCAGGTTTTTTTTGAGATTCCGGACGAACCACCATACCATTGTAAGTCTACGGGGAATTGTCAGATTGCGGATGGTGTAAATACAATCATTAATGTGGCTGAATTCTTGTTTGGTATTTCTGGCTCGCTTGCGTTATTGATGTTCATGTATGGTGGATTTACATGGGTGACTTCGGGAGGTTCTGAGCAGCGCATTACGAAAGGACGAGATATTGTGAAGAATGCAGTGATTGGTTTGGTGATTGTGTTCCTATCTGCTGCAATTGTGCAGTTTGCGATCCTATCTCTTGATGTCGATAGCTCATTCAACTTCTTAAAGGGGAAGGCTGGTGAGACTGTTGAGGTAGATAAATAATATGGTTTTGTTTAGATTTTCAGCGTTACGATTGATGAAGGTATTCATAGCAATGTCGTTTGCGTGGATTGCGATGTTTGGTTTGGTGCAGAATGTTGATGCGGCTGAGTTTAAGGGGTGTTGTTTATATTTTCAGAATGACCCTCCTAAGTTTGATGCTTGTGTCGAACCTGTTAGTATCAATTCAGAGGCGTCATGGGACTCATCGACTGAGTTTGTGGCCAATAATAGTGGTTCAGAATGTTTGCCTGATAATCCGAGTGAATTTGACATTGAGGATTTTAAGAACGCAGGGTTTGTTCCTTACGGATATGCTGGTGCATATGAAATTACTAATACGAGTAAGGGTTGTATTGTTCCAAAATCGTCTGTTGTTACGTATAAGTCAGAAAAATTACTTGGGACGCAGGGCAGTTTGAATGGGCAGAATATTGATGTAAAAAAATGGTGTGATGTAGGTGAGAAATTTGGACCTTGGTCTGGGTGGCAATCGCAGTATGATGCCGCGGTTGCTGAAGAGACTCAGGCGGGAAAGTTTTGGAATTATGCAGGTAAGTCACCGGATCAAGATGCTGCTACGGGTTTGACCTGTTGTATATATCGGGAGGGTCCGGATTGGTCAGATCAATGTTACAAGATTAGTGATTTTTTAGTGCATGGTGATAATGCCACAAAATTTTCATGTAGCGGGTATGATGCGAGTAAGGATAGTATAAATCAGATCATGCCAATTAACTTTGTGGGTGGTGCGTTCGACTCTGCAGCTACGACGTCTTGTCCTTCTTTTAAGGCATCGAGTCCGTATTCATTTGTGTATCAGGATGTATATAAAAATAATAAGTTTCAGACTTTTACGAAGTTACCAAATAAGCCGTTAGCGTACGATGTGTGTTTGGCTGGTCAGGAGGTTGGAGCAAAGACCGATTTGAATTCGATTATTGAACAATGGACAGAGCAGAAGGCTGAGAATGCAGCGAATGCTTTGGATGAAGTGAAGAAATATATTGATGCTAAAAAGAAGGAGTTCTGCTGTATTCCGAAAAAGAGAACGTCGGATACGAGCTGTTATGATCCGCATCCGCAAGAGGCCTCCATTCAGGAAATGGCGAATGTGATTGGTGGATTGCAGACGCAGCCGGGGTTTGAGAAATTCACACCTACACAGGTGTTGGATACTATTTATGGTGCGCAGCAGACGGTGTCATATGAGACGGCTGGTTCTGAGACGTTGGAATGTGAGGTGTCTAGTTCAACGGGGGATACAACATGTAAGGTGACATCAGCGGGTGCTGTTACAGAAGAGTATGTTGTTGATTCAGGCAAAAATGTGTTTGCTGCTGTATTTTATTCGTGTAATCCGAGTGGTTCTGTTGTTCTTAGTTCTGGATCTGGCTTTCCTACGGCTCAAATGTCTAGTGCGAATGTAGTGTATGACAATCACATGATGGTTTTGAATGGATGTGAGAAATCTGCGATACTTCCGGCTTTTAAGGGAGTGGATTTGAATACTGGAGAGCTTCAGCTTTGGCCTCCCTGTGCGTCTGGTGATATTGCGTGTGAAAAGGCTATGGCCGAGGCTTTCCCGGGTGGTATGGAGGGGATGACGCTTTCGAAATGGTGTGCTGCGCCAAAGTTGTTTTGTGCATGTCGAAAGGATAAAGAGGACTGTATTGATCTTGTGTATGATGGAAAGGTGACAACGGGTGGAGCAGCGACTGAACATCCGCAATGTACGAAGGATGCGCAGACGCGTGGCCCAGATTGGGAATGTAAGTCGTATCCGGCGAAGAAGATTTATGATTTGAGTAAGGGTCAAACAGGTGGTGCTGCTGGAGCTGATAATTGTTGTGTGCTGACAAAGAGTGGAAAGTGTGGAAAGCAGCCTGCGGAGTTTGAGTGCGTGGGTGCTCCGAATGTGCCGATTTTTGGAGCTGCGAGTGACCCCAAGGTGTTGCTCAAGCAGGTTTGTACGAAGTGTGATACAGCGAAGGTTAAGATTAATGGAACAGTAGAGAGTTGTACAAAAAATATTGTCCTTCCGGCTATTAATGTCTTTCCAAATCCGGTTGATGCGAAGGGGATAAATTCTCCGCAAACGTTTATTGCGAATTTAATTAGTACGTTTTTAGGAATTATTGGATCGATAGCTCTTGGGTTGGTTGTATATGGTGGTGTGGTGTGGATGACAGCTGCTGGTGTGCCGGCGCGGGTGGATACAGGGCGGAAGACGGTTATATGGGCGTCTGTTGGTTTGGTTGCTGTGTTTGTATCAACGGCTGTTGTTCGGTTTATATTCAGTGTGTTCGGATAGTGGTTGGCTGTGGGATTTTTTGCTATACTTGAGACATGATAATTGAGAGAAAATTTGCATCGGTGTCTATCATGTTGTTTTTTTCTCTTGTTTTTTTAGTCTCATTTGATAGCGTTCAGGCGAAGACGTTGGCTGAGTGTAAGGCAGATGGTGATGCGTGTCTGCTAGCTGATGATGCTGATGTTGTGGCATGTATAGATGCACAAGATGCGTGTGATGCTACGGCGAGTGATGCTGACAGTTCCGACCCTACTAGTAGTGGGACTGGAGAAGCGCAGTGTAAGCTGAATAATGGAGATAATATTTCAGGATATGCGTCGTGTGTGGATGTTTTAGGAATGGCTGCTCCTGGGTATTTTGTAAATTTATGGATGAACAGTTTTGGTGATAACTGTACGGCACGAGGACAAGCGTGTGAGTCAAATTTTAATCAAGTATGCCCTTCTACATCAAATGGAGGAGCAGATTGTAGAAAAGCTGGTCAGTGGATTTGTACAAATAAAAAAATGGAGTGTTTAGAGAGTACGCCTGATCCGACACCAGGTGCGGGAGGAGGAGATGCTGATGCGGGTGGTGCTGGTGATGATGATGCAGGGAACGGTGCAGGTACAGGGAATGGTGCAGGAGCAGGGAATGGTGCAGGTACAGGGAATGGTGCTGATGGTGCAGGAGGGGCTGGGGATGCAGGAGGTTCTGGTTCTGATGGTGCGGCTCCGGGTGGTGATCCGGCTGCCATTACTGTTCCTGTGTTAGTGAATCCATTGGGTGGTACAGATAGCAGTCCTCAGGGTATCAACAATATTTCACGTCTTGTAGGTAAAGTTATTGGTATCGGGCTGGGATTTCTTGGTTCATTGGCATTATTGTCTTTTGTGTATGGTGGTTTTTTGCTGATGACATCTCGAGGAAAACCAGATCTTATTACTCAAGGTACAAAGACGATGTTGTGGGCGGCGATAGGAATTTTGTTCGTGTTCTCAAGTTATTCAATATTGATTTTCATCATAAATGCTATTGGTGCGTGATGACATCTTGTATGTCGATACGCACTAGTAGTCTTTAGGCTATTACCCAGTCAGAGAGCAATCTCCACAGGTCGATGACATTGTATTTCGTGTGCTGCAGGAGGCCATGTACATGGCTTCACCTCTGTACAGGTGCATGAATTATAAGGGAGGATATTTAAAACATATACTATGAATACATTTGTAAGACGCGCAATGGTGGCTGGTGCTACTGTTGCTATGTCAGCGGGGATGATGCTTCCACACATGGTGGGTGCTGCACCTTCGACAATCAGTGACTCAGAATTGTTTCAGGGTAAAACTGTAGCTGAAGTTTCAGGAGCACTTGGTCAGTCTGACCAGAGTTTGACTGTGACTGTTGCAAAAATGATTCGAAAGTTTCTTGGTTTACTCGGAATTCTTGCTGTGATCATTGTGATCATTGGTGGTTTCGAATGGATGACAGCTGGAGGAAGTCCAGATGGTGTTGATAAAGCTAAGAAACGAATTTTACAAGGTGTGATCGGTATGGCTATTGTGCTTTCGGCGTTTGCTATTGCGCAGTTTGTTATCGGATCGCTCGTGGCATCGACCACATAGTTTACTTTCTCGAAAGTTGCTATACTCAGGATAGGGTTCGCCCTATCCTTTGTTTTATAGATATATGATTATTGGTTTTCACAGGCTTTCACGTGTGTTTGTAGGGGCCGCTGTATTAGCTTTGGTTTTCTTACCTGTGTTTGTTGGTGCTCAGGTTAATAATCAACTTCTTTTTGAAAATGAAAACACTGAGGGTGTCGCTCAGGTGATTGGATCTCATAGCAGTCCTGATTATACGCTGACCATTCAGATCGCCCGCGTTATTCGAAATATTGTTAGTTTGTTGGGGGTTGTTGCAGTGGTTCAGGTATTGGTTGGCGGTTTTGAGTGGTTGATGGCGGGTGGGAATATTGGCGGGTCTTCTGCTGCGAAGGATCGTGTTACGCGAGCAGTTATCGGTATGTTTATTATTTTGGTTGTTTTTTCGATTGCTCAGTTTGTGATTGTTTCGCTTTCTTAGTCGATTTTCTTAAAATTTGGTATACTAACGTTATATGATGAGGATCGTATCTTTTCCAAAATTTAGTTTTGTGATGGTCGCGTTTGTTGTTTTTGCTACGATGATGTTCGCATCTCCTGTGTATGCTGGGCCATGTGAAAATTCACTTGCAGCTAGTGTTGCTGCTGAAAAGGCGAAGTGTGATACACCTCCTAGTCCTGCGTGTTTGGAGGCTGCTGAGGACAAGCAATCTTTTCAAAATGCATATGAGGCTTGTAAGAGCGGAGAGCTACAGGCTAAAAAGAATGCTGCGGCTGCTTCGACAAAAGGTGATTACGGTTTAGGAGAGACTGCATCAAAGTCAGGTCTTCCAAATAGTGGTGAAAGTGACACGATTCCTTCGTTGGTTGGAGGTATTATTTTGGCGGTACTTGGTTTGGTTGCAACACTTTTCTTTTTCCTTATGGTGTATGCGGGTTTCTTGTGGATGACATCACGTGGATCTCCAGATCAGGTTGGTAAAGCCAAGACGTTGTTAACTCAAGCAATTGTGGGTGTGGTTATTATTGCAGGAGCGTGGGCAATTACTAATTTCGTCATCGGACGATTACAGAATTTGTAGTATGAAGGCACTGGTAATTACAAGTTTGTGTATGATGCTTATGATGCCTGCTTTGGTTGTTGCACAGAGTGCTGTTCCGAAGGCTGCGGCTGGTGGGTATGGGCTTGATGCAACGAAAAGTGGAGCATCGGTGGAGGGTCAGGCTGTTCCAAATACAGATAAGAATTTGTCTGAGTTGATCGGTACAATTATTGCGGGTGTGCTGTCGCTCGTAGGAACAATATTTTTTGTCATGATGGTGTATGCGGGTTTCTTGTGGATGACTGCTCGTGGTAAACCGGATATGGTTGATAAGGCGAAGCAGGTAATGACGAGCGCTATTATTGGTGCTGTTGTATTGGCTGGATCGTTTGTGATTGTGAAGTTTATTATCGACACAGTTGGGTAAATGAGCGGTGGTTTTAATTTTGATTTTTAATCCTAAGAGTATGACGCTAGTAGTTTCCAAAAAACAAGTAGGCGGATTGGTTTTGAGCATGATCCTTTCTGCTGCTTTATTTTTACCGCATGTGAGTCATGCTCAGTTGGGCTTGGATCAAGCAAAGGATGCGGCAACGGTTGCGAATAATGGTACAACGCCGCAGAGTGATCCGGCTACGATTGTTGGTAAGGTGATTCAGGCGGTTATCAGCTTGATAGGAATTATTTTTATCGTTCTTACGGTGTACGCTGGCTTTTTGTGGATGACTGCTCGAGGAGAACCTGCTCAGGTTGATAAATCTAAAAAGTTGCTTGTGCAGTCGGTTATCGGTTTAGCGATTGTTTTGGCAGCGTATGCGATAACGCAGTTTGTGTTGTCGAGGTTGATAGATGCAACGAGTGCTTAGTTTAAAAGATTTTGATATGAAAAAATTTCTGTTATCACTTGGGTTTTTTGCTTTTGTTCTTGCGCCGCTTGGCGTGAGTGCGGATACGGATCCTTTGAATGATCCATTGCAGCAGTTAAAGAATACAGGGGATGTTTCTGCGGTTTACAATACGAATGAAGAGGAGGCGAGTTTGACTTTGATTATTGCGCGTTTCATTCGAAGTCTGTTTGGATTACTGGGTATTGGAATGGTTATTTTGACGGTGTTTGCTGGATTCCAGTGGATGACAGCTGGCGGTGATCCAGGGAAAGTTGATGGAGCAAAGAAGCTCTTGGTGAATGCGACGATAGGGTTTGCGATTATCATGATGGCTTTTGCGATTTCGTCGTTTGTTGTTACAACTGTGGCGAACAGCGCAAGTAGTACTGAGGTGGAAGCTGGTCAGCCGTAATTTTGTTTTTGTTTTTGATCCCGGGTTACGCTGGGATTTTTTGTTTGGTTGGGGTGTTGTTCTGAGTTTTTTAACTTGTCATCCTGAGCGTTTTAGTCGAAGGATCCCGTGTAGTATTCAGTACCTCGATTTGTTGATGGTAAATTTTCTGCATGACTTTTTTATGAAAAAAGTAACAAAAAACCTCGCCCGAGATATTTTTCAGGGCTCAACTTGATTTTTCAGACACATTCTTAAACTCGCTGAAGCGCTCAAACAGTAAAAATGTGTTTCTGAAAAAACTGCGTATCGCTGATCCTGAAAAAATCTAAGGGCGAATCCAATAAGGAGAGGGATTGTATATTTCGGCTATCGCCGATTTTTAATTTTTTTGGAAAATAAAAACCCCGACAGCGTCGTGCTGTGGGGTTTTTTGATCCCGTAGGATCAGTTGCAGCGGTAGATCTTCACTTCACATTCGTCAGTGTGGCCGATCATGTAGAACCGTCCTGCGTCGAGCCCGTGCGCCATGATCAAGTCATCGCCTTCGTATTCGATGAGCAGTTCCAGCGCTTGTACGGCGCTTTCAGCTGCGATTACGGCGACGCCACAGGCTAGTTCACGTGCAAATAATTTGCTGTTCATTCCGTCTTCCTTAGTGAATTCGCCAGTTGTACTTGCTGAAACCGACACGAATGTTATCGGTTCGCGGGAATCGTGGCTTGATCCGTTTCCATGTCTTCGCCATCTGTTGTGGCTTGTACGGTGGGTACGGACTTTGCCGGAATTGAATCGCGTCGATGCGGAGAGCACCAGCACGTTCCAGGGGATGCCAGCACATGTGACCTGCAGGAAGCAGGCCGTGTGCAGTTGCAACACCGTTTGGGAGCGGTGTTCCGTTCAGCGCTTGTGCTCCGATGACGGTGAGAGTTTTACCATTCACGCGCAGACCGAGTGGGTGCTGCATTTTGTTGATAATTCTCACGAGATCGCCGGAAGCAATATGTGACGGTTCATCCAGATAGCATGGGACCTGTGGCGCGGCGCGGCGAACCGGACGCACGGCGCGAGGTTGTGTACGCACTTCCCTTTGGTTCACTCGTTGAGTGCGACGGGTGGTGCGTGGCGCTGGCGCAGGTCGAGCCTGGTGGTCGTCCACGAGTCTACCTAAGGCAGCCTCGCTTTCTTCCATCTGTCGATTCAGTTCTTGCAAGCTGCTCTCGTCACGCTGCTGTGTTCCTTTCGGAGAACAGCCAGCGACAGTCGCAATCAGTATTCCAATAATAGCTTGTTTCATGTCAGGCTCCTCTATGCAGGTTGTAGTGCGTCCATGTCTGCGACATGGAGGTAGAACATGGAGTTGTCATCAGCGCTCTCAGATCCGACTTGGACTAATCCGTCCGGGTATACGACTCGTATGTATACCCTCCTGTGACGGAAAGTTCCTCCGGACTTCATGTGAATGAAGCAGAAGATTCCGTTGTTCGTGAAACTCTCGAGCATCAGAAGAAATGAGGTTTCTTTTGCGGAGAGGTTATCGTTTGGTATGAGGTTCAATGTTTTGTCTCCTAGCGTTGGTAGTAACTTCCGTCATCAAGCTGATGGGGTAACATACCACCAAAGCTATTGAATCCTGTGCCGTATCCGCTGATCGTTACACCCATGCGGGTGAAATCGTCGACGCATTGTTGATCGCGTGCGTGAATGCATGCAATCAACTGACGTTGGGCTTCTGTGGTGTTGTTTGCGCGGATGAGCTGAATGGTTGTTTGACCAACCACCGCTTGGTTACGCGTCACCGCATCTTGTGCAATGGCGAATGCCCGTGCATCACGCAGTAATGAACCGCGACCAAGGCCGCTGTTGTTGTGACTGAAACCGCCAACCGCCACCGTCGAGGTGGAGGTACAACTTGCGATGAGCAACAAGCCCAACGCGATTAACGTCATTTTGAACATGATTTCTCCTTGCCTACTCGATGTAAGCGGCTTTGATTCCCTTGGTGGTCAGGTCGATTTCAAAAGCGGTACTTTCTGTTCGACTGGGCAACATTGGGTAGTCAGCAGGACCCTCTTTTGGCTCGTTAATGAATGTCTGAGCCTCTTGCTTCGAGTCTGCGACTACAACAAACATGCTGTAGTCACTAATCCTGCCAATTACGAAAACTTTGTGCATCTTGTCTCCTTGGAATTGATTATTTGTGAATGTTCGTATGCTCTTAGGCACGGCTATGGCACCATAAGAATGTCTATATATTAACATAAAATGGCCTTTTTGTCAACCCTATGAAGGCGATTTTGATGCTTAATTTACTATTTTTTTCTTAATTTAGAGTGATAATTTTGTAATGTTTTGGACAACAGAATTGGGCGTTTGGTAGAAGGTGTGTGGGTTTAGATTAGGGGGTTTAGTGAGTGTGTTTTACTACACCCTAAACCCTATCCCCTACACCCTCGATTTTATTTAAGGTATAATTAGATACTAGTAATTGGTTGTTTATTTCTGAATAAACAATAAAGGAGAGGAAATGACTCATATTACACAAAAAGAACTTCGCGATGCGTCGCATGCGGTGACCTATGCTCGGTCTGATCGTCTTTTTGTGTTTCGAAAATTAGAACCGGCGTTGCGGGCGGATGTGTTGAGACATGTTTCGCGTAAGGTTATGGAGGGTGTTGTTCGTCGTTTGTCGGTTAAGGAGTTGGACGAATTATTATCGCATTATGATCCTGGCGAGGTCACTCGCGTGATTCGTGTATTATCAAAAAGAAAGCAGTCAGCTGTCGTGAAAAAAATGAGTCGTCATTTACAGCAACAGGTGGAATCACTTTTGAAGTTTTCTTCTCATTCGGCCGCGGGGATGATGAGTGTTGATTATGTTCGTGTTGATCCTGATAGTCATTTTTCAGAAGTGTTTGATCGTGTGAAAGAACATGAGCGAAAAACGGGACGAGTTCCGACTGTGTTGGTTGTTGAGCGAAATGTTTTGATTGGGAGTTTGCGGTTTGTTGATATTGCGATTCAATCTGAACGACAGAAAATTGAAAAATTTATTAAGAAGATTCCGACGGTTTCGTACGATGCTGACTCGGCAACAGTGATTACGAAGTTTGAGCATAATCCTCATAAGCAGGTTGTGGTGATAGGTGAGGAGGAGCGAATTTTGGGAATGATTTATACGGATGATGTGATTCGTTTGATGCATGCGCAGCGTGCCTCTGATTTGTATGATTTTGCGAATGTTGATCCTGAGGAAGATCCTCTTGATCCGTGGTGGAAGAAAGTTATGTATCGTTGGCCGTGGTTGGTTATTAATTTGGGGACGGGATTTATAGCAGCTGGAGTAGTAAGCTATTATCAGGATACGATTCAGGCGTTTGTGTTGTTGGCGGTGTATATGCCTATCGTTGCGGGGATGGGGGGGAATGCAGGGACGCAGTCGTTGGTGGTGACGGTTCGTGGGATTACATTGCGTGTTGTTGAGTTGAAAACAGGTTTGCGTTTGGTTACGCAGGAGATATTAGCAGGTGCAGCTAATGGTATGATTGTGGGTGTGATTGCAACAGCGGTTGCGGTAATATGGAATAAATCTCCGATGTTTGGTTTAGTGCTTGGGATCTCAATGGTTTTGAATTTAATGATTGCTGGTTTTTTTGGCTCGCTGATTCCGTTGCTGATGAAGCGTTTGGGATATGATCCGGCGACGAGTGCAACGATATTTATAACGACAGCGACAGATGTATTTGGATTTATGGCGTTTCTTGGATTGGCGAGTGTGTTGTTGTAATTTTTTGCATAAAAAATCCCACCGCTTAGGTGGATTTTTGGTTTGAGGTGGTTTGTTCGGAGTAAGACATCCCGTTTTGAAGCATGGTTGCCTTGATGAATGCTTCTCGACGCTCAAGTCTCTCTCTGTTGACTGCAAGGCGTGTTAGTTGCATCCCTCGCTCTCTGCGAGTTAGTGGTGGGAACATGCTTCCTGTTTGGTCGAGACAAATGGTGGGTAGTATCATTATGCTATGAGTTCTCCAGTGTTTTGGTGGCTGTACTGTTTCCTTGCTCGATGTGCGCCACGAAAGCTTGTTGTGCGAAATATGGTTTTAAATTAGCACTTTTCTGCGTATTTGTCAATCCCTTTATAGTAAAGAGTAATAAAAAATCCCAATTTCCGATGTGTCGGGCGGTGGGAGTTTTGTGTTATGTGCCGCTTTTGTTTGGTGTATTGTTGAGTCTCATGTTCTTTCGTTCGGTCAGTTCGTATTCCATCTCGCTCAATGGGCGTTCGTAACAGTCGTTTGTTATTGCTACGATAATGACTGCGAGGACTGCGTTGATTGTACTGGTGATGATTGTGGTGTTGCTGTAGTTGTGCAGCAGAGCCCAGAGTGCAAACGAGCTGGCTAGTAACATACATATACAACCGAAAATGTATGAATTTTTTCGCCTTTTTTCAACCTTAATCTGGGTTTCTAAGTATCGTTCGATCTCGATGTCTGTAACTAGCAGGTTGGAAATATCCATTATTTCTCCAGTACATGATCTATGAAGTTGGCTTGATTTTCCTAGAATAGAAGTGTTTTGTCAATGTTGAGTTCAGTATTGTGGATAAAGTCTTGGTGGTGTTTTGGATCGGTGTGTAATTTTGTCTCGAATCTGCTATCTATTGCTAAAATTAGTTTAATACTTGTTCACTTGACAGTTTGAGTTTGTTTGTCTATTTGCTTGACATAGTCCTAAATTTCGTGTTATATTAATCTCACTAGTAGTGTGAGATGTCGTGCTACAAGAAGTTAGACCCTATTTTCCTCAATTGAGCTGTTTTCTTCGGCATTTGTCTTCGGACGTGCCATTAAATCGGCCGAGAGTGACATGTTTCACCTTAAACATGGAGCTCTGTGACAACATCACATGAGAAATGTAATTATCCCAATGTCCAATTAGTGAACACCTAGATTCTGCTCGGGTGTTTTTTGTGTTGTGGGTGAGAATATTTTGACTGAGATCGGTTTGCCTCAATTAAGACAAAAATTTTTGCAAAACTATATTTTTATTTAGTTGTGAGGTAACGCTCACTTCTCAATCTCCTATGCCCCACTACAAACGAAGAGAAGCGACGCACCCACGTCGATATTTTACAGACACATATAACATGCCGCTGCCAGACCTTACGCAGATGCAAAAGGACTCGTATGAGTGGTTCTTGCGTGAAGGTATTGGAGATCTTTTTGAGGAACTTTCACCGATTGTTGATTACTCGGGTGAATTGACTTTGCACATGGTGAATTATTTCATCGATGAGCCAAAATTCGACGAACATACATGTCGCGAGAAAAACGTGACGTATGAAGCACCTATTCGCGTGTTAACTCAGCTGAAGAATGAGCGAACAGGCGATGTTAAGGAACAAGAAGTATTTTTGGGCGATATTCCTCTCATGACAACACGGGGCACGTTTGTCATTAATGGAGTTGAGCGTGTTGTTGTTTCACAGATCATTCGTTCTCCTGGTGCATTTTTTACAGCGAAGCTGGCACGTGGACGAAAATATTATGGTGCAAAAATTATCCCTAATCGTGGTGCATGGATCGAGATTGAGACTGATTTGCATAATGTGATTTGGGTGAAGGTAGATCGAAAGCGAAAAGCTCCCATCACTACGTTACTGCGTGCATTTGGATATGAGTCAGATGATGATATTCGTGAGCTGTTGCGAGATGTGAACACGCATCCGCAGATTAACTATGTTGAGAATGCGCTGGCTAAGGATGCTGCAAGTAATTCTGACGAAGCGATGATTGAGATTTATAAGCGTATTCGACCAGGGGATTTGGCTACTGTTGATAATGCGCGATCGTTGATTGAATCAATGTTCTTCAACTTTGATCGTTATGATCTTGGGCCTGTGGGACGTTATAAGTATAACGAGCGTTTTTCTTTGGAGCATACTGAGAAATCAGAAAGCAAAGAATCTCGTATTTTGACGAAGGAAGACATGGCGCGAATTGTAAAAGAAGTTATCCGATTGAGTGTTCATCAAGAGGATCCAGATGATATTGATCACTTGGGAAATCGACGAATTAAGGCGATTGGTGAGTTGGTGCAAAATCGATTTAGAATTGGATTGGCTCGAATGGAGCGAATTGTTCGTGATCGTATGAGTACTTATGATCCATCAACTATGAGTGGATCACGTTTGATCAATGCTCGACCAATGATTGGTGCGATTCGAGAGTTTTTCATGTCATCACAATTGTCTCAGTTTATGGACCAAACTAATCCACTAGCTGAGTTGGAACACAAACGTCGTATCAGTGCCATGGGGCCAGGTGGTCTTTCGCGTGATCGTGCGGGGTTTGAGGTTCGAGATGTGCATCCTACTCATTACGGTCGTATTTGTCCGATTCAAACTCCTGAGGGACCAAATATTGGTTTGGTGGGACATCTTGCGAGTTATGCTCGAATTAATCAGTATGGTTTTTTGGAGACACCATACCGAAAAGTTTTAAAGGAAGTTGCTAATGATGGAAAGGCTGCGGTAGATGAGATCGCTCGCGGTGATCAAGGAGAAGTTAAGAATGGTGATAAGATTACAAAAGAACAGGCTGCGTCACTTAAGAAATCGGATGCAAAAACAATTCTTATTAAGCCTCGTGTTACAACTGAAATTCAGTATTTGAATGCGTTTGAAGAGGGGAATGTTGTTACGACTGCTGTTGTTGCGCAAGTCGATGCCGACGGATATTTCTCTTCTGAGAAAGTTGAGTTGCGTGATAAGCAAGAGCCTGGATTTGATTTTGTTGAAAAAGTTGATTTTGTGGATGTATCAAGTAAGCAGGTTGTATCGATTGCGACGTCATTGATTCCTTTCTTGGAACATGATGATGCGTCTCGTGCGCTGATGGGATCAAACATGCAACGACAAGCCGTGCCATTGATTACTCCGGAAGCTCCTATTGTGGGAACGGGTATTGAGGAGCATGTGGCGCGCAATTCAGGACACATGATTTTGGCTGAAGAAGATGGAGAAATTACAAAAGTTGGTGCAGATATCATCGAGCTTACTGGAAAATCTGGTGATGTTCATACATATCGCGTTAATCGATACTTGCGATCAAATAATTCGTCTGCGATTAATCAACGAATCTTGGTTACAACAGGTCAGAAGGTTAAGAAGGGTGATGTGCTTTCAGATGGACCTTCAACAGATAAGGGTGAGATTGCGCTTGGACGAAATGTGTTGGTTGCGTACATGGTGTGGGATGGATTTAACTATGAGGATGCGATTATTTTATCGGATCGATTGGTTAAGGATGATGTCTTTACATCAGTTCACGTTGAGCAACATACATGTACTGTTCGTGAAACAAAATTGGGACCAGAATTGATTACGTCAGATATCCCAAATGTTTCTGAAGATAAATTAAAAAACTTAGATCACGAAGGTGTGATTCGAATCGGAGCTGAGGTTTCGATGGGAGACATCTTGGTAGGAAAGATTACACCGAAGGGTGAGACGGAATTGTCAGCAGAAGAAAAACTGTTGCGTGCGATCTTTGGTGAGAAAGCTCGAGACGTTCGTGACACATCACTTTCGCTTGAGCATGGTGAGCATGGAAAGATTGTTGATATTAAAGTGTTCTCAGCTGAGAACGGAGACAAGCTTTCTCCTGGTGTCATCAAATCTGTGCAGGTCGGTGTGGCTGATATGCGAAAGATTCAGGTGGGAGATAAGATGGCTGGACGTCATGGAAATAAGGGTGTGGTTTCACGAATTGTGAAACAAGAAGATATGCCATTCTTGGAGGATGGAACACCAGTCGACATCATTTTGTCACCACTTGGTGTTATTTCTCGTATGAACTTGGGACAGTTGCTTGAAACGCATCTTGGACTTGCTGCGAATGCGATGCAGTTTACGGTTGCGACTCCCGTGTTGAATGGTGTGACCGAGCCACAGATTAAAGAAGTTTTGCGAGAGGCTGGATTTAGCGACGATGGAAAATCTCAATTATATGATGGTCGAACAGGTGATTCATTTGATCATACAACGACTGTAGGTTGGGTATACATGTTGAAGCTGGTGCACATGGTTGAAGATAAATTGCATCAACGTTCAATTGGACCATACTCGTTGATTACACAGCAGCCATTGGGTGGAAAAGCTCAGTTTGGTGGACAGCGTTTTGGAGAGATGGAAGTCTGGGCGCTGGAAGCTTACGGTGCTGGTCACATGTTGCAAGAAATTCTAACAATTAAGTCCGACGATATTCCAGGTCGATCGAAGGCGTTTGAATCTATTATTAAGGGTGAACCGATTAGCAAGCGAAACATTCCTGAATCATTCCAGGTGCTGCTTCGTGAGTTGAAAGGATTGTGTTTGGATGTGTCATTGATGAACAAGAACATGTCTGGTGGATATGATATCGTTTCACAAGATAAGAAGACTGGTGACGATTCAGGAACACCTCCACCACCACCAGTTCGTTCACCTCGTACGCGGGTTAAGAACATTGATCGATAATCATACTCCTTAATCCCAAAAAATATGTTTAATCAACCATTAGCAGATTTCGACGCTTTGAAGATCGAGCTCGCCTCACCTGAGACGATGCGTAAATGGTCTTTTGGAGAGGTCATGAAGCCTGAAACAATTAACTACCGAACACAAAAGCCTGAAAAGGGTGGTTTGTTTGCGGAAGAAATTTTCGGTCCTACAAAGGATTGGGAATGTTATTGTGGAAAGTACCGAAAGATTCGTTATAAGGGAATTATATGTGATAAGTGTGGTGTTGAGGTAACTCATTCACTCGTTCGTCGTGAACGAATGGCTCATATTGAGTTAGCGGCTCCTGTTTCACACATTTGGTTCTTGCGTTCTATTCCATCGAAGTTGGGATTGATTCTCGACATGTCGATGCAGAACGTAGAAAAGGTGATTTATTTTGCGATGTTTGTGGTGACTGATGTTGATAAGGATTTGAAGATGGCCACATATGAGCAATTGAAATCTGAATATAAAGGAAAGAAAAAACAGATTGAAAATGATTTGAAAAGAAAGTTAGATCAGTTGGAAAAAGGTGAAGCAAAATATACTCAAGTAGAGGCTGAGGAAGAGATGGAACAAAAGATGGAATCACTTGATGAAGAGTTTGCTGAGGCTGATGCGTCACTTAAGTTGCTTGAGCCGTTGCGATTGATTACAGAACATCAATATCAGGAGATGTCATTGCGATATGGTCATCTGTTTGATGCTGCTGTTGGTGCGGAAGCGATTCAACTGCTTTTGCAGCGCTTGGATTTGGATGCAACAATCAAAGAGTTAGAGGAGGCTCTTAAGACTGCTCCAAAGAGTAAGAAGCAGCGAATGGTTCGTCGAACTCAGTTGTTGAAGGGATTGCATCGACAAAATATCAAACCTGAATGGATGATTTTAACGGTTGTTCCTGTGATTCCGCCAGACTTGCGACCTATGGTTGCTTTGGATGGAGGACGCTACGCGACATCTGATGTGAATGATTTGTATCGTCGTGTGATTAATCGAAATAATCGTTTGAAGCGATTGCGTGATTTGAATGCTCCGGAAATTATTGTTCGAAATGAGAAACGAATGCTTCAGGAGGCTGCGGATGCGTTGATTGATAACTCAGCTCGTCATACAAAGACAGTTACTAATCCTGCGGGAAGTCGCCGACAATTGCGATCAATGGCTGATACGTTGAAAGGAAAGCAGGGTCGTTTCCTACAGAACTTGCTCGGTAAGCGAACTGACTATTCTGGACGTTCGGTGATTGTGGTTGGTCCATACATGAAAATTGATCAATGTGGTATTCCGAAACGAATGGCATTGGAGCTCTTCAAGCCATTTATCATGAGTAAAATTATTAGCCGAGGAATTGCACATAACATTAGAAGTGCTTCGAAGGTGATTGAATCTGAACGTCCTGAAGTTTGGGATATTTTGGAAGAGGTTACGAAGACACGTTATGTGTTGTTGAATCGTGCGCCTACACTTCATCGTTTAGGAATCCAGGCGTTCCGTCCTCGTCTGATTGAGGGTAAGGCTATTCAGTTGCATCCTTTGGTGTGTACTGCCTTTAACGCCGATTTTGATGGTGACCAAATGGCTGTCCACGTTCCACTGACAGAAGAGGCTAAGTGGGAAGCCGAGAACTTGATGTCAGCTGCTAAGAACTTGCTTCGTCCGGCGAATGGAACTCCTATCGTGACTCCTAAACAGGATATTGCGTTGGGATCGTTTTATCTCACATCGTGTGTTGATGAAGATAAGGATGATAAGGAATGTAAGCGTTTTGCTGATGTGAAAGAAGCGTTTATGGCGTATCAAATGGGTAAGATTGGTTTGCAGGATAAGATTGGTGTTCGATTTGCGAATCGTGCACGTTTTACTGATGCTGATCCTGCTATCACCATGACCACGGTTGGTCGTACGATTTTCAACGGTATTTTGACTGATGAATTTCCGTACTACAATCATGCGATTACATCTAAGGGGTTGGGTGATGTACTTCATTACGCAATTGAAACGGTTGGTACAGATAAGGCTGTTGTCGTTTTGGATGGTATTAAAGCACTTGGATTTAAATATGTTACAAAAGCAGGTCATTCATTGAGCATGGATGACTTCATGGTCGTTCCTGATAAGAAGGAGTTGATTGCTGAAGGGAATGGTCGTGTCGAAGAGATTGAAGAACAGTATGCTGAAGGTTTGCTGACAGCAGGAGAACGACACATTAAGATTATTGAGGTCTGGGATGAAATTAAGAAACGTATCGTGAAGAATGTTCGAAATCAGGTTCCTGTTGAAGGTGCGGTTTACGGGATGATTGAATCTGGAGCTCGTGGAACGTGGGGGCAGTTGACGCAGGTGGTTGGAATGAAAGGTTTGGTGTCTAATCCGGCCGGTGAGATTATCGAGTTGCCCGTGAAGGGAAGTTTCAAAGAGGGGTTCGAAGTGATTGAGTTCTTTATTTCAACTCATGGATCTCGAAAAGGTTTGACTGATACAGCCTTGCGTACTGCTAATGCTGGATATCTTACGCGTCGATTGGTTGATGTGTCACAGGATATCGTGATTCGCAGTGATGATTGTGGTGATGAAGAGGGAGTCACGTTGAGTGCTGCAGAATCAGATATGATGGGTGAGAAGTTGTCGTCACGAATCTGGGGTCGATATATTATTGATCCGATTAAGGATGGTCGAAAGACACTTGTGAAGGCTGATACGCTTATTGACGAAGAATTGAAACATAAGTTAGCTGACTTTGAAATTCCTGAGGTTCGATATCGCTCAATTCTTACATGTAAGATGAACAAGGGTGTATGTAAGAAATGTTACGGTTTTGATCACTCAAAGAATAAGCTTGTTGCTACAGGAACTGCGGTTGGTATTATCGCAGCGCAATCAATTGGTGAGCCGGGAACACAGCTGACCATGAGAACCTTCCATACCGGTGGTGTGGCTGGTGGTGCGGATATTACGCGTGGTTTGCCTCGTGTTGAGGAGTTGTTTGAGGCGAGAAATCCAAAACGTCGTGCGTTCGTTGCTGATGTTGCGGGTAAGGTTACGGTTGAGACTATTGATCGTCGTGTGATTGAAGGTCCGGATGGAAAACGTATTCTTGAGGGAAAAGCTGGTCAGCGTATCGTTCGTGTTACATATAGAGATACGCTTACAGATGAATTTAAACGCTTGAAATCAGATGATTTGAAGGTTGAGGATGGTGGGACGATTAGTAAGGGTGAGGTTCTTATGGAGCATAAGGATGGAACGACTGAGGTTGCTGAACATACGGGAATTGTTACTGAGGTGAAGAGTAAGGCTATTATTACGTATGAAGGTGATAGTGTGAAGGAATATGTTATTCCTGCTGGATACAAGATTTTGGCTAAGGATGGAACAGAAGCGATGGCTGGTGATGCGCTTACAGATGGCTCGCTTGAGTTGCAACAACTGTTTGAACTCAAGGGTGAGTATGCAACAGCTAAGTATATCTTGAAGGAAATTCAGTCTATCTATACCGGACAAGGTCAGAAATTGCGTGATAAACACATCGAGGTAATTATTCGACAGATGTTCTCACGTCGATATATTGAAGATGCTGGTGACACAGAATTCCTTCCTGGTGATGTGGTTGAACGTTCACAATTTAATATTGAGAATGAGCGCGTGACTGAATCTAAAGGAACTCTTGCTGAAGGTAAGCCATTGTTCTTGGGTATTTCCAAGGTTTCGCTTTCAACACAGAGTTTGTTATCGGCTGCGTCTTTCCAAGAGACTGCTAAGGTGCTGATTGGTGCTGCGGTTTCAGGTAAGGTTGATACGCTTGATGGATTGAAAGAGAATGTTATTATTGGGCGATTGATTCCTGCGGGAACAGGGTATGAAGGTTCTCCATTGAAAGATGATTTGGATAACGCAATGAAGGAAATGCGTGAAGAGCGTGCGCAAATTGCAGCTGCAGAGGAGGCTGAGCGTCGTGCAGCAGTTGCTGCTGAGATGGCGGCAAATGGTGAGGGTGAAGATGCTGGTACAGATGAACTCCCTCCTGCGGCCCCTGCTGAACCAGCTGCTGTTGCTTCGAGTGGAGATGGAGCTGGACTCTAACAACTGTAGGGTTCTACGAAAACCGGGCTTATGTCCGGTTTTTGTTTTCTTGATTCTTCCTACCAATATTGTTAAAGTTTAGAACTAAAAGTTAACTGTATATGTATGTCTGGACACAGTAAGTGGAATAATATTAAGCAACGTAAGGCTGCGCAGGATAAGAAGCGAGGCGCATCATTTACTAAGTTGATACGTGGTGTCGAGATTGCTGCTCAAGGTGGTGGTGATCCAGAGAAGAATGCGACATTGCGTGTGGCTGTGGATTCTGCAAAGAAAGGTTCTGTTCCTAAGGATACAATTGATCGTGCGATCAGACGTGGTACGGGGGAAGATAAAGATGCTGCCCGTATGGAGGAGGCGCTGTATGAGGGATATGGCCCAGGGAAGGTTGCGGTGTTGGTAGAGAGTGTTACTGATAATAAGAATCGTGCTGCCTCAGATATTAAGCACGCGTTTTCAAAAAATGGAGGTTCGTTTGGAGGTTCCGGTACGGTGAAGTGGATGTTTGATCGTAAGGCTGTATTTTCCGTAGAGGGGAAGGCTTCGGATGATTTACAATTAGCTCTGATGGATGCTGGTGCATCGGAAATTGATGATACAGATGGTGTTAGTATTGCTGGGCCGGTAGAATCCTTTGCGCAGTTGTCGGAGGTTTTTGAGCAGTATGATATGAAGCCGGATATGGCTGATTTGATGTGGGTTGCTAAAGATACGGTGGAGCTGTCGTCGGACGATATGGGGCAATTACAGAAAATGTTGGATGCATTGGATGAGCTGGATGATGTTTCTGAGGTGTATACGAGCTTAGCTTAGTATGCGAGTACTTGGATTAGATCCTGGATATGCACGTTGTGGTTGGGGTATTGTTGATTATGAGGGTGACACAAAACATGTTGCACACGGTTGTTTTGAAACTCATAAGGATGAAGTCTTTCCGGATCGATTAAAAAAAATTGGAGAGGAATTGGTTAAAGTAATCGAAGAATTTAAGCCGGATCGTATTGGGGTTGAGGAATTATTTTTTGCAAAAAGTACAACAACAGCTTTGAAAGTATGCCATGCTCGTGGCGTACTTTTGTTTATTGCAGCGCAATATGGGATTCCTGTAGATGAGATGAAGCCGTCTCAGGTGAAGCAAGGGCTAACGGGTTACGGGAGAGCCGATAAGTCTCAGATGCAGGGAATGGTTAAATTACAGCTTAAGTTGGTAGATATTCCTAAGCCAGATGATGCTGCGGATGCACTTGCTGTGGCGATTGTTGGGGCGGTTTGCTACAGGTCGTTAGTCTTGCCAACATAGTGTAGATCTATTTACACACAAGCTCTGACCAAGAAGTCCGCTTTTTGTTCAAAAATCGAAATTATTGATAGAGAGCTTGTGTGTGAATTGATCTTTGTGGTAGCGTGGGTATGAGTTAATAGAATCTACTCGAGATTCTGGAGGTAACATGAGTTCATTAACAAGAGAGACCTTGGGCAAGCTACAGCTTGAGCGGATGGTTTTTCATATCGCTGCCTGCTGTTTGATCGGTTTTACGTATTTGTTTGCTCAGCCGACGCGCATGGAAGCACTGACGATTTTGATTCCAGTCACGGGAATTTTTTTCCTGTTGGATGTATCGCGTTTGTTTATTCCGCGGTGGCGTAAATTTTGCATTCGTCATTACGATGTTTTGATGCGACCGCACGAGGAGAAAAATATTAGTGCAGTGACGCTTAACATCTTGGGTGTGTTGCTGGCGGTGTACTTCTTCCCTCGCGAGCTTGCTGCTGCAGCGATTCTGTTTGCAGGAATTGTTGATCCTATGGCACGTTTCTTTGGTGTTTTGTGGGGACGCGTTGAAATTGGGAGAATGAAGAAGACGGTTGCAGGTGTGGTTGGTGGGGCTGTTGCTGGCTTGGTTATGGCTGCTTCGGTGGCAACGAGTATCGGTGTCATGTTTCCTAAGTTAACATTTGGGATCCTCGCAATCGGCTCTGTATCCGCGTCTTTTTTTGAGCTTTTCGCCGGGAAGTTGGATAATTTGTTGATACCGCTTGGGTCTGCTGTTACGATGGTTTTCTTTATTTAACATTGCCGCCTACGGGCGGTTTTTTACAGCAAAAAACCTCCCAAGATGGGAGGCTTTTTTAATTCCGATTTTCAGTTTTAGTATCGGCGTGGTGGTCGACTGTCTGATCCTGACGGTCGTCCGCCTCGGCCTGCGCCTGGCTTACGATCTTGATATCCTTCTGGTTTTGGAAGGAGGTCTTTCATCGAGAGTTTGATCTTTCCGTCAGATCCTACTTCTTTTACTTTTACTTTGACCATGTCGCCGAGTTTTACGACGTCACCTACGTTTTCTGTTCGTGTCCATGCGAGTTCTGAAACGTGTACTAGTCCGTCTGTCCCAGGAGTTAGTTCTACGAATGCACCGAAGTCCATGATGCGGACAACCTTACCTTCGTATTCTTCTCCAGCTTCGATTTTCTTGGTAATACGTTCAATCCATTCAATTGCTTCTTTCATCTTTTCTCCGTTCTCTGAAGCGATGAAGATTGTTCCATCTTGTTCGATATCGATTGAAACACCTGTTGTATCAATAATTTCATTAATTGTTTTTCCACCTGGGCCGATAACAACGCGAATCAAATCAATATCGATATGCATAGTCTCGATGCGAGGAGCGTATGGTGAGAGATCTGATCGAGCTTCTTTAATAGCTTTTTCCATTGATTCAATCACATGTACGCGTCCATCAAGAGCTTGGTTGATACATGTTCGTACAATATCTTTGTTTAGTCCGAGTGTTTTTGTGTCCATCTGAATAGCAGTGATTCCATCTCGTGTTCCTGTGATTTTGAAATCCATGCCACCCTGTCCATCTTCCAAATCTTGAAGATCTGTAATGACCTCCCATTCCCCAGTATCGTTTGAGGCTAGTCCCATCGCAACACCACCAACTGTTTTGGTAATTGGTACACCGGCGTCCATCAATGAGAGTGATGAGCCACAGGCAGATGCCATTGAAGATGATCCGTTTGAACCGAATACTTCAGACACAATTCGAATGGTATAAGGGAAATCTTCTTTGTTAGGCAATACAGGAAGCAATGCTTTTTCAGCCAATGATCCGTGTCCGATATCTCGTCGAGATGGACCACGATTTGGTCGAGCTTCTCCTACAGAAAATGCAGGGAAGTTGTAGTGATGCATGTACCGTTTTTTGCTTGAACCTTCGATTCCCTCGAGAATTTGTACGTCTCCGGGTGATCCAAGTGTAACGATTGAGAGCACTTGTGTCTCTCCGCGGTTGAATAATCCTGTTCCGTGAGTTCGTGGAAGTGTTCCAACTACTGATGACAATTCTCGTGTTTCTGTGAGTGAACGTCCATCGATACGACGTTTGTTTTTGATAATTTCATCTGAAACAACGCGACCGATCATGTACTTTGTGTTTGAGAGAATTTTCTTTTTAGCCTCAACGGTAACTTGTTTTTCAGTAAGATGTGCGTCCAATTGTTCTTTAATGATAGCAAATGCTGCTAATCGCTCTTTTTTCCACACGAGTGGTTTTTTGTATAGAATGTCTGGAGCATTTTCATCGAGCCATGCAACAGCGAGGTCTTTTGCGTGTTGTTCTTGTGTGTAGATTTCTTCTAGTTCTGGGGTTGATACATCTGGTTCCTGTTTTTTCTTACCAACTTTCTTAACAATTGTTTCGATGAGTTTTACGACTTCCTTCAGATGTTTCTGTCCAAACTCAATCGCATCGATCATGTCCTGTTCCTTTGTTTCGTTGGCTTCTGCTTCAACCATGATCACCATGTCTGGAGTTCCACACACGATAACATCCATTTCCGATTTCAATCGTGCCTCATATGTTGGGTTGATAACCCACTCTGCTTTATCGCCTTCTTCTGATGCAACACGACCAACGCGGATTCCTCCGATTGGGCCGTTCCATGGGATGTCTGAAATTGAAAGTGCGATTGATGCAGCAACAATACCGATAATGTCGGGATCATTTTCTCCATCTACTGAGAGTGGAGTTACTACAACCTGTACGTCTTTGCGTCCTGATGCATCAAAAAGCGGTCGAATAGTTCGATCGATCATGCGAGATGTCAAAACTGCTGTGTCTGTTGGTCGGCCTTCGCGTTTGATAAAGCGTGAGCCCTTGATGATTCCAGCTGCGTATAATTTCTCATCGAAATCTACCATCAGTGGGAACCAGTCGATTCCTTCGCGTGCGCTTGATCCCATGACTGTAGTTGCCATGACAACGGTGTCTCCGTAGCGTACGGTACATGACGCGCTTGCTTGAAGTGCCATGCGGCCAACTTCAACTGAGAGGGTGCGTCCGCCCCATTGGGTCTCAAATGTTTCTACTTTCATAGATGTATGAGCTGCCCTGCAAACTCGAGATTACCGAATGGTATGCTCTATGTTTGAAGGCCAGCTGTATTATTGGATCCTCTAAATAGGATCATTGTTAGATGTAAAAATAACTTATTTCTGTGAGAATTATAACAAAAAAGCCATTGTAAGTCAATGGCTTTTGGGTGGTCCTTATTTTCTCGAATTTCTTCTTGTTGGTGTCTTTCGGGTGGTCGATCTGGAGGTTGATTTTGATGATGACCTTATTGATGTTGGTTTAGATGTGGGCTTGGGTGTAGGTTTCTTAGTTGTTGGGCGACGAGTAGGCGTATGTCGTGTGAGTGGTCGTCGGGATTTGATGAGGAATCGGTCGTCCTCACCAAGATCGGTGAAAATATCTGCATGTTCAACAAGTTTGGATGAAGTTGTTCTGCGGAATGCCATGACTTCGACTTGGCGTCCGCGCTGTTTGAGATATTCCAAAAGTGGGATGTAGTCGCCGTCACCTGAGACGAGGATGATGACATCGAGGACTTCACAGATTCGAACACAATCGATTGTAATTCCAACGTCCCAATCCGCTTTTTTGTGTCCTCCGAAAAATATTTGTAAGTCTCGTTCGCGTGTTTCAATACCTCGTTTTACGAGTGCATCGAGGAATGGTCGTTCTTCTTCTCCTTCGGTACGTACGACGTAGGCAATAGCGCGAATGAGTTGTCTATCTCCGAGTCCTTCTTTAACAATTTTTGCAAAATCGACATGAGCGCCGTGTAGGTTCTTTGCTGAGTAATATAAATTTTGAACGTCAATGAAAACACCGACGCGCTGGTGTGTATTTTTAATCATAAGATAAATTTAAAAAATGTGTATCTCCGTAGAGATGTTTTTATAAAAAATGTGTATTGTAATGACCAATCAGTGTTGCGAATATTGTATTCTATTGTAGCAGTTTTTTCTGTAACAACGAACACCGCCTTGGTAGGCGGTGTTTTGTGTGTTTATCCGTTTGCTGCTTGTGCCTGTGCGATTGCCATTTGTGACGGAATTGGTTTTGTTGGTTGAGCTACGACTGCCTTGTTCAACTTAAGTGCTTCAACTAATTTCTCCCAACGTTTTTTGTCTTCTCGCTCGAGGTATCGAAGGAGTCGGCGACGTTCTGAGACTTTTCGGAGCAATCCTCGTCGTGAGGAGTGATCTTTTTTATGTTCCTGTAAATGCTTTGTGAGATATTTGATCTCATGTGTGAGGATCGCGATCTGAACCTCAGGTGAACCAGTATCTGATTCGTGGGTGCGGAACTTTTCAATGATGTTCTGCTTTTGTCGTTTGGTCATCATACACGCTTTATGGTTATGGCCTACTCAGGGCGTGTCCCGAATGGCTCTAATTAAGTGTCGTTATACTAGCATATGTGTGTTTTTATGGCAAGTGTCGTATAATGAAGCTCATGCCGGATTCCCAGCTATTACAATCAATGAAGCAGTTCCTCGATTATCTCGAAGTTGAGAAGAATCGGTCTGTTTTGACGCGTCGGAATTACTCTTTGTACTTAAGGAGGTTTTTGAAGTTTTCAAAGCTTGTTAAATCATCTCAGATTACGAAAGATCATGTGCGTAAGTTTCGAATGTGGTTGCATCGTCAGAAAACAGCAAAGGGGAAGACGTTATCACCGTCAACTCAGAATTATCATTTAATTGCGTTGCGGAGTTTTTTGGGATATTGCGCGAAGATGGATATCAAGGCGTTGGCTCCAGAGAAAGTTGAATTGGCAAAGGTGGATGATAGACAGGTTAACTTTATGGAAGGTTCGGATGTGATGCGTTTATTGAAGGCGCCATTGAAGGGTGATGTGGGTATCGTGCAGTTGCGTGATGCAGCGGTATTGGAGGTTTTGTTTTGTACGGGTTTGCGAGTATCGGAATTGGTTGGTTTGAAAAGAGAAGATATCAATGTGAAGAGGGACGATTTTACGGTTCGTGGGAAGGGTCGGAAGATGCGGATTGTGTTTCTGTCTGATCGAGCAAAAGATGCGATTAAGAAATATGTAAAAGCGCGGAAAGATTTGAATCCATATTTGTTTGTTTCTCATGATCCAGCGAAGAAGAAGCGTGCGTTGATGTCTGCTCAAAAACGGATAACTGATGATACGAAAAAGAAGCAAACAGGGTTGACACCGAGGACAATTCAGCGTATTGTCGATCGTTATGCGAAGGAGGCGGGGATTACACGGAAGATCTCTCCGCATGCGCTTCGTCACTCATTTGCGACCGATCTCTTGCGTAATGGCGCGGATTTGCGTAGTGTACAGGCGTTGCTTGGACATTCTTCTATTACGACGACACAGGTGTATACGCATGTGAGTGATAAGCATTTAAAAGAAGTCCATAAACGTTTTCACGATAAAAAAGATGGTTAATGATTCGTAATCGCGTCATTCTGGAGGGAGGTACGACCGATAGAATCCAGTTTAGTTCTAGGTCCTATCGGCTTTGCCTCCAGGATGACGCGTTGATGAAGTGTCCTACTAAATACGCCCCTGTAGTTCAATGGATAGAACACTAGCCTTCTAAGCTAGTTATGTAAGTTCGATTCTTACCGGGGGTACCAAGAAACATCCTATTAGTTGGGGTGTTTTTTGTTTCAAGTAATAATATGTAAGTTCCACCCCGCTCACTCACTACAACGTTCGCTCAGGGGTACCGAGGGGTTCTTACCGGGGGTATAAAAAGCACTCTCTTTGTTGAGGGTGTTTTTTGTTTGACCTGATTTTTTAGGAATGATACGATTTTTTACTAATATTGTGCTTATGAAATACGTCGTAACAGGGGGTGCTGGG
>CAZHXK010000004.1:0-32169 GCA_964536565.1 uncultured Gammaproteobacteria bacterium | reverse complement strand
TTTTTCAGACAAATGGCCACACCCATGACAACAAAACAATCAATAATTTTCTAAGTTGCCTCCGTAAATGTTTAACAGCGGCAATTGAATGGGAAATTATAGACAAACTACCTAAAATCAAAAGACTAAAGGAAAAACCACCAAAAACAGATCACCTCAGTGCACATGAATTAGAATTACTTCTGTCAGACACAAAAGGAGGTGTATGGAATGATATGATTCTAGTAGCAGCACACACTGGCATGAGATTTGGTGAACTCTGTGGATTACACTGGGAAGATGTTGACTTGAGCAATAGAATTATCACAGTAAGCAAATCCCTAGTCAGAAAAATCATGACAACGCCAAAAAGCGGTAAGATTCGATACATACAATGAGCGATGCGGTTGCAACTCGTCTCGGCATCATGGAATCACGCGGTCCATTGGTGTTCATGCGAGATGATGGACGAGAAATAACAAAAGGTATGGGATTACCATGGTTGCACAAAGTTTGTGACAGAGTCGGTATCAGAAGAATCGGATGGCACACACTCAGACATACGTTCGCTACCCTACTTGCAGATAAAAGCCAACCCATCATTACCATCCAAAATCTTCTTGGGCATGCTGACCTGAAGACAACCATGCGTTACGCTCATGTCACCAGACCATCGATGACAGACGCCGTATTATGCCTTGATAATCTCTCCAATCATCGCACTTCAGGCACTATACAGGCACCACTTCAGCACAACCGAGAACTCGCGCGACTACCGCATCAACAAAAAGTCAATGAAACAAAAGAAAAATGACCCTTTCGGATCATTCTTCCATGGCGGTCCGGACGGGATTTGAACCCGCGACCTTCTGCGTGACAAGCAGACGAACACTCCGCTGTTCTACCGGACCATACTTTGCTCCTATTTCAACGGCAAAAGTGTATCATGAAGCTCAATATACATCAAGCCCCATTATGAGTAACTAAAAAAGATTAAAAGTATTGAACTTTCCTATGTTTAAGGTCGTGCATCAATAACGTTCGTAATGGCTCGCTGATCAAATACTCCGTCTCCATCTTGGTTGTTAAACTCCACATCAAACATGTATTGCTCAATATCCTTACGCAACCACGTCGCTTCCTCACTATACCCAAAACCCTGTGCATTCATCGCTCTCAACGTCTCAATCTTTCCATACATCTCACGAAGTGGCAGCTCATGCTTAGGCTCTCCAATATTTCCATGCATAGCCAATTTCTCTAACCCACGACGAACACCTGGTTTATCAAAACTATCTCCATCAATATTCTGACGCAACGCTACAATATGACCATCCCCTCGATCTCGAATAAAACGAGCTTCACCTCTATTTGCTAGAACCACTCGATTAACTGGTTCTGCGTCGGGTGTTATCTCTGCTGCTGATACAGGCTCTAGCTCTGCATCTTCTCCCATATCAACCTCATACGATTCAACAGGATGATCACCACTCAACTCTGGAATATCAAGCCATCCTGAATCAGACGCAGCTTCAGCATCAGTAGGCGGCGTCAGTACTTCATCGACATGAGGTGTAATCTCAAAATTAAGCTCTCTATCCGCACCGCCCATAGGCCCAAATGTATCATGAACATCAATCGAATCAGCAACCCCTAATGCACTCGCCTCCATCTGATCAATAGACACACCCTCAAACAAAGCAGGGTTACTTTCCAAAAGCTCTTTCATGCTTTTACGTATGAATTCAGCTTCCCTTCCATCCCCCATCATACTCTTATCGAGCGCGGCCAACATATAATGATTCTGAGCAACTTGATCAGCAACACGCATGTGTTGTGCCAAATCAGACTGACTAACCTCAGCACCAGCTTCATCCAACAGCACATCTTGATCGGCATCATAGTGATAACCCAAACGATCTCGTATATCATGAATCGTACGATCACGAATCAAAGAAAACGCACCCTCTGGATTATCCATCATCAAACCAGCAACACTTCCATCAGCATTATATTGAAACTGAGCGGCCATCGCAGGTTGCTCGACAGGCACTTCAGCAGCCTCAACAACTTCAGGTGTCTGTTCATATACTTTCGCACGAGGTTCATGCACCGAAACACCATCCTCACTTACCGGAGCCACATGAGCCATACCATCATCATCCCATTCCAAACTAAACTGCGCACCTTCATGAACGGTCATACTGAACACTTCTCCATCCTGTGTTAAGCGACCACCAAGCTCCTTCAATTGCAACAAACGCCACTTAATCAAAATACGTTTATCAGAAAGATTATCCCACTCAGGATGAGTGGATCGCATTGAGGCAACGATTTGTTCTTGCACTTCGGGATCATCATGCAAATGTCTAATCGCATGCAACGGCCCCTCACCACCTTTAATGGTATATGCTTCTGGAACAGGATGTACATCACGAAACGAATCATAACCAGGATCTGATCCCAGGTCAGCGTTTGGATCAGCACCTAGATCAGCGTTCGGATCTATATCTGGATCTGCATCCAACGGCACCTGAGATAATCGTTCCAAACGAGGACCACCAGGTTGGACATCCAAAGGCTCAGGGCCTCCATGTTCAAACCCAGGACCACGCGGTACTGCCGGAAAGGCATCAGGCCCGACAGGCAAATCATCTGGTACATTCGTTGGCATAATAGCCTCAGGAAACTCAGGAGTTACTTTATCTTCAAACGCACCAAACGTAAGTCGATGTATATTTTCTACAAAATTATCCTTCGCAAAATCATCAGCTGTTTTTTCCTCCCACTGGTCCAACATCTTATCGATAGAACCCGTAACTCCCTCATCCATCAATTCTTGAGCGGCGATACTTGAGAAGCCCGCGAATCGAGCAACTATTCCAACTGCTTTCACGACATTCAAACCACGTTCCGTTTTCGTTTTCCCTTCTTTTCCACGCAACGCTGTCCATGTCTCCTTAAATCCATTTACGAACATCTCTTTCGTGTAACCTTCTGCGCGTTTACCCTCACCCATCTCAGCCTGCACGCGCTGGTGTCGCTCATACAACGCGACACCTCCATACGCCGCACTACGCAACATCGAAAGCCCACTCACCATCAAAATCGAATTCAAACCTTCTTTAATTGCAGTTGATCCTTTTACTTTCGATTCTAGTGCTTTATCGATCACTCGTGCAAAATCATCATGTGCCTCATCAAAACCTTTCTGACGCGTAATATTATAAGAATTCAAAATACGTTCAACCTCTCCTTCCAACGCCTGTTTCTTTTCAGCAGTAATGCCTCGCGTCTGATCAATTTTCGCGCGCATCTTATCAGCAATACCTTGCAAACGAGCTTCACGTTCATTGTCCGCAATCTCTCCATGAGATAAACGAAAACGCTCATCAACAGCATCCTCAAATGCCTTCATGAGCACAGGAGAGCTCTTTTTCATGTCATATTTTGACTTCAGCCACCGAGGAACATCCACCAAAGACTTCACGCCCAACAAACTACCCCCAACCCCAAGCATCATCTTCCCAACAGCCTTTGCAATTCCACTTTTACTTATCTTTTCCCTGTTGCTATTAGCAGCCTCACCTTGTGTGACTGCATCCTCGACGTATTGCGCAACTGCACCAGACATACGCACAGCAGGAAGGTTCTCAGAATCAGGAACTCTTACAGCCAACTCTACAGCACTTTCTTCATCCTCAATAATTTCAGCATCAACAATGTTCGGATCTTCACGAGATGGAACATCAGCAACATCACCCTTTAACAATCGAGGACGGATTGTTCGTCCATACACAACTTCATTTTCCACAACCTCATCAAGACCTGTCTCTAGCGGATTCGGGACCAACTCTAAACGACCCTCATCATCACGAGGATTTTTTTTCGGCGGTAACATGCGTCGTTCAGGTTTCATATGTTCTGTGCATTATCTACAACACTTTTTATATCCCGCTCAGCAACAAGCGCAGCTTTTGTCAGATCAACCTCAAGCATATCCTTAATATGCAAAATATCGGCTCGCACATCAGACAGTTCCTCAGCAAGTGCGCCAGCAGTTTCTTTTTCTATAATTCCAACAAGACGATCGATTTGTTCAATCGACATTTCAGGAATGAGCGTTGCCCATGCCTCCTTCACGTCATCTGGGAGAGGTGCAGCTGCGAGTAATAACGCAAGCCGCTCTCCAAGCGCTTTGATTTCTTCCTCCATATTTTTTCGACTCCTATATTAAGTTGTACATTATAACACAAATTTCAAAGTGAGTAACTCACACCCCAAAAACGTAGTACACAAGTTATGAACAGCAGCATCTTGACAAATATCCAAAAATAAGCTATACTCACATCACTGAATTCGAATCCTGGAGTCCTCCACGGTCTCCGCCAGGGGTTCGATTCTATTAATTAGTAATCCGAAGACTATGTCAAAGGAAATCCTAATCGAAGGAGAAGACGACGCAGCAGCAGCACCAGCAGCACCAATGGGTGGAGAAGGTGATGCACCAGCAGAAGCAGCTCCAGAAGCAGCTCCTGCAACAGAAGCACCAGCAGAAGAAGCAGCTCCAGAAGCAGCTCCAGCTGAAGGTGAAGCATCAGCTGAATAATTCAGTCGATCTCAAAAAGATAGGGTTCTGCCCTATCTTTTTTAGTACATAATTAAACCGCTAGCAGCAAAATCCCTTAAAAGAAGCCACCCCAAAGAAGCAAACGATGAATGGGCTGGCGCCACACGAAACCGCAACTAGAGTAACCACGACAACAATACGTCGTCTTTTTCATTACTAAAGTAAAAAACGGCATAAGCCGTTTTTTACCACACCCTCACCCCTACACCCTAATTAATATCCTTCAATCTCCCCACATGTAAATCCAAAATAAACCCTTTCTTATGCACCATCGCAACTGTATCACTCTGCTTCACACCAACACGTCGTGCATACTCCTTTGCCTGCTTTAAGAATAACTCCTGAGATTTTGAAACTTTTGGCAATGCATACACACCCGAACGCAAATTTGCCTGCGCAAGCACACGTTGATTCTCATGCCCCACAATCAAAGGAACTTCCGGTCTAAAAAACACAATCTGCGGAATCAGGTCAGAAGCAGCCGGAGAAATCAGCACCGCAGATACATCACCACGCTGAGATAACACACTCACCAACGAACCAACCTTCCGATGTGTCTTCATCGTCAAATCACCCGTATCGCACACCCCAATATCGTCGTATTTCGAATTCTCTGCTTCCCGAGCAATATCTGCCATGATCTTCACCGCAGCAACCGGATATGCACCCGTAGCGGACTCTCCTGAGAGCATAACGGCATCTGTGTGGTCAATCACCGCATTCGCGACGTCAGACACCTCTGCGCGCGTAGGACGAGGCCTCTCAACCATAGAAGCAAGCATTTCTGTAGCCACAATCACCTGTTTGCCCGCCTGGCGACATAAATCAATAATATGCTTCTGTGCGACAGGAACCGCAGCAGCTGGAGTCTCGATTCCTAAATCCCCACGAGCAACCATAATTCCATCAACCGCCTTCACAATCCTATCAATATCCTCAAGTGCCTCAGGCTTCTCAACCTTCGCAATAATCGCAGGAGCAACCCCATCAACCTTCTTCCATCCCTTTTTAATCATCGCTCGCAATCTATTAATATCACGTGCACTACGTACAAATGACATCGCCACAAAATCAACCTTCAACTTCAATCCCAAAACTAAATCCTTTTTATCTTTTTCTGTGATAGATGAGATCGATAACTTCGCTCCAGGTAAATTAAACCCCTTATTCGATTTCAACATGCCGCCAATAATCACCTTACACGTCACACCAGTTTTTCGAACACTCACCACCTCAACTTCCTTCGTACCATCATCCAACAAAATTCTATTACCTGGTTTAATATCACGTTCCAAATAAGGATACTTCACATGAAGTGCCTTTTTATTTTTCTCATCACTTGAAAAAATAACCGACGAACCTTTTTTTAATTTCACTCCCTCACCCATATCTCCAACCCGCATTTTCGGACCAGACAAATCTTGCAAAATACTAACCGTCACATCAACTTCACGCGCAGCCTTACGAATATTCTTCACCAACTTACGATGATCAGCATGTGTTCCATGAGAAAAATTCAATCGACATACATTCATCCCAGCCTTCATCATCGCCTTGAGCTTCGGAACCGAATGAGAAGCCGGTCCAATTGTGCACACAATTCGTGTTCGTTTAAATTCCCCCATAGAATATTTATATTACAATTTTGTTTCGTCTAATTCTTCGAGTGTGGCTGTAAGTGTTACCTCTTCCCCATCGCGTACTACCACCATCGTGACCACATCGCCCACCTGCCGATTCCCGATCAACTCAGACGGCGATTGCTGCTCAGTAATAACCACATCGTTAATGCTGATAATCACATCATTCTCAAGCAGACCAGCCTTTTCAGCAGGAGAACCTGGAATCACCGCAGGAACATCATTCCCCGCACCAACAACCACAGCCCCGTTCTTTGTTTCTATATTATTCAGCTCTGCCAATTCGGGATTAATCAATACGTAGCGGACACCAAGCCATGGACGAACAATACGTCCGAACTCCTGAAACGAATCAACTACAACCTTCGCTGTGTTCACAGGAATCGCAAATCCAATAGACTGACCATCTCGAGAGACTGCTGTATTAATTCCGATGACGCGTCCACCTTCATTTAACAACGGACCACCAGAATTCCCTTGATTGATAGCAGCATCGGTTTGAATCGCAGATTCGATCACATCCGACTGAACACCAGTCCCCGCGACAATCCGACGATTAATACCAGACACAATCCCCTTCGTTACAGAATTACTAAATTCACCTAATGCATTTCCAATCGCCAAAACCGTCTGACCAATTTGGATCGCATCAGAATCTCCTAATGACAACGTCGGCAAACCTTTCGCATCAATATCAATCAACGCAATGTCATTCAACGGATCACGAGCTAAAACTTCACCCTGAAACTCTCGACCATCATTCAATATCACGACAAAATCCGCAGTCTCAGAAGACACAACATGACGATTAGTTAAAATTAATCCATCAGATGAAATAATAAATCCACTTCCTCCGCCAACACGCTGCTTCACAACCTCACCCTCATCAGTCTCAACCTGAAACCCACCAAAACCAGAAACCTCATCCTCAACCGCAATACTTACTACTGCCGGCGATACAGCAGAAACAATATCAGCAGTAGACATACTCCGAACAACCGGCACATGCACCACAGGAGCATCCTTTTCAATAACAACTGCAGGAGCTGGCTGGCTCAACGAAGATACCACCGCCAGCGAACCAACCACTCCAGCAACAAAGCCTCCTATCAAGGAGAACAGTAGCCACTGAAAATAATGTGTTGTCTTTGCGGATCCTGTTGGACGTCGTTTCGCAGAGCCATTTTGAACCATATTTTTTGAACATTATACGAATAAGGGACGAATCATACCGGTGGTACGAAGAGGAGCTTTGAGGATAATAGGCAAAAAATAAGACAGAATGGATTGTGAAAAGGCGTCCAACAAGGTCTAGCCATATTATCTCAAAAATTCCTGAACCCTCCCCAAATCAATCGAACCCTGATCCATCACACCCATCACTCCATCTATCTGCTGCTGATACTCAGTGATCATTGCGTAAAACGGAGGGAAATATTTTTGAAACACAGACACCGCACCAACAATAATAAGAATAAAAACTGCCAGCTTAACATATCCAATAATCCGCTGAATCATAACCCAACGATGGATACTCGATATTTTACGTTCCATTTCAACTAAACGTTTCTGCAACATGAATAGCTCTTCGCGCGCTGTCGTTTTTTTCTCTTCGTCGTGTTTCTCCTCCTTCATATGCTATGTGTTTTTTTTATTTTCTTTGATCGTCGTCGTACAAGTTCTTGAGCTGCTTTTGCAAACGTATCAACATCAGAAAAATTTCGATACACACTCGCAAATCGAATGTATCCGATCTTATCAAACGTTTTTAATCGTTTCATCACAATCTCTCCAATCTGTTCAGATGTAACTTCTCGTTGTTTTCGTCCTTGAATATCTCTCTCTACCACACATAGCAAATGATTAAAACGCTCAGATGTATACGGACGCTTCTGCAGTGATCGACGAATTCCCACCTCAATTTTATCTCGACTATACATCTCTTTATTCCCATCTCGCTTCACAACCACAATATCAAGCAACTCCATATATTCACCAGTCGTAAACCGATGCGTGCACTTCTCACACTCACGGCGTCGACGTATCGAAAGACCACTCACGTTCACACGCGTATCAACAACTTTAGTATCAGTATGGTTACAGGCCGGACATCTCATAGAGTACGGGATGGTTGCGCAACATGCTTTTAGCAAAAGTACTATTACATAATCATTTCGTACAGTATAACACATTATTCCAATCAAAAAAGTGGGCAGAAACCCACTTTTACATACCGTGTGTTAACCCAACTTTCGTCTCAAGAACGCTGGAATCTCCAAATCCTCTTCCTGAGAATCCTGTTCTTCCGCTTCTTCCATAGTTGGTACATCATCTTCCTCCTCTTCCTGGAACACATCTGCCGTAGGAAGCACAGGCCCCGTGTTCATCACAGGAGCGACATCTCTATTTTTAAATGGTGAATCAAATACTGGACTTTGACGAGGTCGATCCTCTTGCAGTGATGTCTCCTGTTTCTTGGCAAATGCAGAACGTCCAAACATCAAATTATCCATCTTAGGTAATGCTCGTGGTTTATGATCTCCAAACCCTGTCGCAATAACCGTAATACGAACCTCTTCTTTCATGGACTCATCAATACTGGCTCCAAAAATAACTTTTGCTGTGTCGTCCGCAGAACCTGTAATAATTTTCGCAGCTTCTGAAACCTCATGCATTCCCAAGTCACGACCACCTGTAATCATAAACAAAATTCCTTTCGCTCCATCAACATCCAAATCAAGCAGTGGCGATGCAATCGCAGCCTTCGCAGCAGCAACCGCACGATTTTCACCAGAACTTCGACCCATTCCCATGAGCGCAGAACCAGCGTCTCTCATAATTGTTCGTACATCGGCAAAATCGACATTGATAAGCGCAGGAGTTGTAATCACCTCAGAGATTCCTTGCACTCCTTGTCTCAACACATCATCAACAACTTTAAATGCTTCCAGTAGCGATGTCTTAGCATCAACAATCTCAAGCACGCGGTCATTATGAATCGTAATAATCGTATCAACATGTTCAATGAACTGATCATGCGCAGCTTCGGCGATTTCTGTTCGTTGTGCTTGTTCAAATGAAAATGGCTTCGTCACTACTGCAAGCGTCAACGCACCCAACTCTTTAGCAATCTGAGCAACAACAGGACCAGCACCCGAACCAGTTCCACCACCAAGCCCACATGTCACGAATACCATATCCGCCCCTTTCAACACATCACGAATCTCATTTTGATTTTCTTCAGCCGCAGCGCGTCCAACATCAGGATTCATTCCAGCACCCAACCCTTTAGTCAGCTGTTTTCCAATATGAACCTTCACTGCAGCCTTAGAATTATGCAGCGCCTGCAAATCTGTATTAATCGCAACAAACTCAACACCTTTCATGTTGGCTGCAATCATACGTTGAAGAGCAGATCCACCTGATCCTCCTACGCCTACCACCTTAATTTTTGCGAGCGACTCAATCGTCGGTTTAACTTCTGGCATAACTGATGAAAGAAAATTAATTTGCAGTTGAACACATTATGTGATCATCAACATCGTGTCACTTATTTATCCACATGCTACCCGCCAGTACCTCCCATGTCAATCAAAAAATGTGGACACAAAAAACGCCTCTCGGCGCTTACCTCGTACTCTCCACTCTTCTACGGCAACAAACTCTTCATCCACTTTCTCACATTTGTCGCAACAGTTTTGGATGCATTAAGCTGTGACATGATCGTATGCCATTTTCCCGACGGCATATCCGCCTGAATATCAGCACCCCATTTCACCAAACCAATAGCTGTTGCAAAAGACACATCATTAATTTTCTCAGTCACGCTCGTAATATTTAAAGGATAACCAAGTGCTGCAGGCAACCTCAATTCCCTCTTAGCTAGGTCAATCAGACCATGTAATTTAGATCCACCACCAACAAATACCGCACCAGCAGGCAATACACCAGCACGACCTACAGATTTTAACTCAGCCCCTACCTTCTCCAAAATTTCCTCTACTCGAGCCTCAATAATTTGAGCCAGCAACTTTCGAGAAATTTCTTCATCAGCCTGAGCTCCGAATTCTGATAAGTTCATGACATCGCGCTTCGTCAATCCCTTTGTCACACATGTTCCACCAAAAATTTTCAATCGCTCAGCAACATCAATAGATGTCTTCAAACCAATCGCAATATCCTGAGTAATATGTTCTGATCCAATGGGAATAAACGCCGTATGAATCACGTCCCCATCTTCAATAACAATCATGGACGTCGTTGAACCACCAATATCAATAATCACACATCCCATGTCTCGAGCCCGCTCAGACACAACAACCTCGCTCGCTGCCAAAATCGACAAAACCAGGTCATCAATATCAGAACCCGTTCGATACACCGTTTTTGTAAGGTTCTTAATATGACCGGACGAACCCTGAATAATATGTGTGTCCACCTCAAGACGCACACCACTCATCGAAACAGGATCCTTCACCGGCGAACCTCCATCAACACTAAAGTAGCGTGGAATGACATGAAGAATTTCATAGTTCATGGGTGTTGCAACTGTACGAGCCGCATCAACGACACGCTCAACATCATCTTCAGTAATCTCACCATTCGGATGAGAAATCGCCACCACACCTTGAGATATATCGGTAAGCACATGATGACCATTCACCCCAACCCATACATGCTCGATGGGCAAACCAACAGCACGCTCAATCTTCTCTAGGCAGGCACTCGTGGATGAAACCGCATCTTCAATACTCGTAATAACGCCTTTATGAATTCCTTCAGACGGAACCTCAACCATACCTAAAATATGAAGGCCTTCGGAGCCTCCCTGCTCGAGCATCTGACCAACAACCATACGTATCGCGGTTGAGCCCAAATCGAGTCCAGCAATGATATCTTCACCAGCGTTTCGTCCCATAGTAATCTGTATCGTATAACCTTTAGCCGAAATCTTCAAATGCTATCCTGTGTACACCTAATGTGTTCGCTGCGCGATCCTGCTTTTCCCACATAATTTTTGCCTCGGATCGTTTCTCATGATCGTATCCAATAATATGTAAAAACCCGTGAATTAGAAGCATTCCCACATGATCCCCAAGTCTATCTGAAGATGATTTTAATAGTTTTTGTACAAACTCAACACTCACAATAATATCACCTATGTCGTCCCCACCAATGCCATCAGTCGTAAAAGATAACACATCAGTTGGCTTATTCTTTTGTCGATAGGTCTTATTAAGTTTCTTAATCTCAGCATTCGGAACAAACCTCACACCAACAGATCCTCTTTTCACCTTCTCTTGTTTCGCAATCTGACGAACAACCTTCTCGACCCATGTATATGCAAAACGAACAGACATCGAACCATACGACACATGAACATCTATCATATTACGGAGTTTCATCAATCACGCTGGCATCAACATCTACACCCTCATCTGCCATGGGTTCACCCAGATCGATCTCTGGCTCAGGAACAACAGACTCCTGCTTCTCGGGCGTGTATAACGGATCAGTCGTAAATGACAAACTATTCTGCATCATCACAAACGTACGCATAAACTGCGCATCCGTTCTGACGCCAATATCGTATCGCAACTCATACACCAACTCTCCTCGAGCGATAAACATGCTCAATCCATCAGGGGAAAGCAGTCCCTGCAAGCCACCCTTTGTGGCTACATTTTTTGTCTGAGACGACGTAACTTTTGGCGCACGTTCTAAATACCACGCACTTAACGTAGCATCCTCACGATTAGGATGGACGATAATTTCTATATACTCACCACCAGCAGACGTGAATAGCACATCAGTTCCATCTGCATCAAGTAAATCACGCGACCATGTCGATGGATAAAACACCTCGTATCCAAATACCGTATTAACCGACGTTTTAACCAACCCACTATCAACTAAATCAGAAGGTTGAAATTTTGACGGGTCATACACATGAAAAACCTCATGTCCATCGATAAATCCATCGCTATCATCATCAGGACGATTTGGATTTGATTTGTAAATCTCAGCTTCCTCCGTATCACTCAGCTGATCTAAGTCTGTATCTGGAGCAAGAACGTAATCACGTAAACCAATCGGGTATTCTGGAATCACAATCTCTGGCTCATCAATTGGTTCATCGATAATAGGCTCAATGATCGGTTCATCTATAATTGGAGTTTCAACAATCGGCGCTATAACAATCGGCTCTGGCGCTGAATCTTTCTTAAGTACCACAAGATACACGTACGCAACGAGCGCAAAGAGTACCATGAAAAAAATCACACCTCCCACAAGCACCCACACATTAATACCAGACTTCGTCGTTGTAAGCTGAGCATTTTCAGGTGGTTTTTTTGCAACCATCGGAACCGGCTGTTTAGGTTGTTGAGGTTTTTTCACTTCAGGTTTTTTTACAGCAACCTTCTTTGCCTCTGGTGGATGCGCTTTTCCCTGACCCAATCCCCCATCATAAAACTCCTTAGGAATAGTGTGAACTTTGACAGCCTTCAAAACCTCAGGTTCCTGAGACTCGGGCTTATCGATTCCTTTCGATTTTGCATCCTTTTTCTTATCAAACATATTAGGCCTTTTGGCACATAAACTTTAGGCCAAAATTTTCAATTTTTAAGACAAAATCTTCGAATACGTTTTAAGCATATGTCACGTATAACTAAAAAACGCTGAGTGGATTTTGACCAAAAAGTGCTAATTGTGGTCAAAGGTTCTGTGCCAACAAGTCTATTACAATACGCTCATTATATCACAATTACTGTGGCACATCGAAAAGACGACCATCTCCCAGCGGATTAAATCCATGTCGAACCTCATCACCATCAGCAAATGTATCATCATCTGTGTCGGCATCAAGCGGATCTGTCTTCCAAATATTCAACTCTTCTTTATCTGTTAATCCGTCATCATCTGTATCAGACCGATTCGGATCTGTTCCCGCCAGCAACTCTTTTGTTGTTGTTAATCCATCACCATCCGGATCATTAATCAACTCCTCAACAGATTCTTCTGGTGATTTTTCTGGTTCTATAATTTTCTCATCAGGAAGTACAATATCGGTATCCGGCTCAACAACGGGATCAACTGGAACCTCAACCTCATCTACAGGCTGTTCTATCGTTGGTTTCAACTTATCCGCCAATCGCTCCTCCACCTCAACACTATCTCTCAAAAATAATGACAGACCTCCAAGCACAATCGAAGCGAGTAATAAAAATAGTACCAAACCAACCAACAGCTTATGTCGCATGATGAAAGACTCTTGCAATGGCGCGGGCTGAGAAGCTGGTGTTCCTGGAGCAAGAGCATCCGTTGGAACCGTTTGTGTTTCTTGAGGCACAGGCTGCGCAGAAGGTCTTTTAGCTTTCATCAACCCAGCATCCAAAGCACTTGGCGCATCAACTACCTTCCCGCCCAACACCTTCACACCACCAGAGACTGGTTCGGCATTCGGTTGATTTTTAGGTGCAGGTACATCTTCTGACGCCACAGGAGCTGGTTGAGAACGTGGTGCTGATGTGGGTTTTGGTACAGGCGCCGACGCACGCGGAGCAGGCGTTTTACCAGTGGACATTGAAGCACGAGAACGAGGTGGTGGCGTAGATGGCGCTACTGGTGGAACAAGCGGAGCTGGAGGCCCAGCACTTCCGACTGAATCATCAGATCCACTAAGCAAGTCATCTGGCTCATCTCCCATGGGTAAATTTGGTGGTACAAAATCTGACATACAAATATATTAATTGCTTAGTTATCGTTATCATTCCAATCGGAAATTCCATCGCCATCTGTATCTGCATTCAATGGATCAGTTCCCTTCACCTCAACCTCAAGCCGGTCATTTAATCCGTCACCGTCTGTGTCATTATTATTCGGATCAGTTCCTAATACTGCCTCTTGCTCATCCAATAATCCATCTATATCTGCATCACCCTGATCCTTCCAGTACGCACGTATCTCAGCAACACCCGCTTCAGCTTGTTTCATCTGTTCATCAGAAACTTCTGACACATTCGGACCAGATGGCACCGAAACAGATGTTACCCCAAAAGAACGCGATGTTACATTACCCCCATCATCAGGCCCGAAAAAAAATACAGAATAAATACCAAAACCAATCAAACTAACCAAAATAACAACACCAAAATAAATAAACGAGATTCGAATCGTACGAGACGAATCAGGAGTTACTATTGGCGAATTATGTGTTTCTTCTGGATCCATAAGTTAATTATGACCTACAGGAGTAAATACAACACCGTCATTACTAAATAGCTGGAAATGCGCCATATTCGCACTTGGACTTTTTGCCCCATACACCGTCTGAACTTCATCACCATCTTCATTATACACATGCAATATAAGATTCGCAGCTTCTTCCTGCATAATACCTTTTTCATCTGCATCAATTACCGTAAACGTATAATCAGAGGCCGAACCTAAGACAATACTATCGCTATCAGCCTGAGGTCGAACAACCGCAAACGACTCGAATCCAAACTCAGAACCATCATTATCATACAACAATGATGCATATAACCCATCAGCCTCAGCACAAGAAAGCGGCGCATCAAGAGACCCAGGATCACCATTTATTCCAAAACACCGCTGAGGATCATTCTTATAACCATCCTTAAAGGAATCTGACGCATCAACCAAAGGAGTATGCTTACTGACTTCATCCATATTTTCTGGAATACCGTATATTTTCATCGCAACATCAACATTTTTGAGCGGCTTATCCCATTCAACAACGAACAATAGTGTTGTGTACTCAGCATGCTGATGCGTAGGATACAAACGTCTAAAATCATAATTCTGACCATCACTTACAAAATTAGGAATTGTATCTACCAAATAAGGAAGTCCAACCTCCCAAACTTCTAAGTCATACAGAGAACAAGCGGGAGCCCCACTATCAGTCTCTCCATAACTAAGATAGACCTCAACCGCACCATCTACAGTTTTCACCCCGCCTGAGATAAACTCACCTTCATATTTTATTTCAAGCTCATCAGCATCAGTAAACTTCGCTTCGGCCGAATTCAGAGCAGCTGGATTTCGAAAAAGCCCTCGAACTCGCGTACCACCAGCAATCGGTGACTCACTATATGAACAATACTGACAACCTTCTTCGGTGTATCCCGTACACACATTATTACACGTAGGTGTACCATACTCGTATCCCAAATTTACGCACGCCGTAGAAGCACCTCCTTTAATAGCCGCCGCATCGCATTCCTCATCTCCGTTCAAAACTTCATCACCACAAAATGGACCGGATGCCGCTTCGAGTGCGCATGTATCTACATGACAGAACGTACATATATTCGCAGGGTTTCCATATGGCGCATTACAACTCAATGCATTCTGTGCACCCAAGTCACACTCTTCGCCCTCATCCGAATTTCCATCACCACATCCATCAAATACTTCTTCTTGTGGACCAGCACCAGGAGCACCCTCTTCACACGCCGCACCTTCAATAGTTAGCGGGAATGATATCACGGGACACGTCGGACAAATTCCAACGGTTTCTTCACGCTCCCACATACACTCTGACGTACACTCCACAGATTTCTGACCACCTACACCAGAAGGCAGCACACAGGATTCACTCACCACTCCTCCGCCAACCCCCGCATCACATTCTTCATTTCCATTCACGATGTTATCACCACAGTACAAACCAAATTCGCGACAATCCCAATTACATGAATCCGCCTGTTTCAGAGCCCATGATGTTCCTGATACGGTCTGACACGAACCACAATCGAATGAATGAGTACCAACACCACTCTTGTATTCAAAACTATATGTACATCCTGAGTACAATTCCCAATCTGAATACAATAATTCAGTATCAGTCCTATTCTGAGTACACCCATCACCTGCATTCAAACTACACAAGAATGACTCATCACCAGAGCATCTAACCGGAAATTCACATACCTCTGGCCCACCAGACGCAAAGTCCTGAATCACACCATCACCACACGCAACAACACCATTACACCCACTATCACAAAAACCGTATGTTCCATTTTTTAAACCATCATCACACACCTCATCATATTCTTCATCAATAATGCCATTTCCACATGCAGAATAACTCGCAGAACCCTGCGGCTGCCACTGACACGAAGAGGAACATATTGACGTTAGTGTTTCAATTTCACCCGGAACATTAAACAAATCCTCAGTTTTTGTAATACCAGATGGATCACACTGCTCACCTGCCTCAATCAACCCATTTCCACACACAGGCACAGCTGCAGCACCTAGGGATTGCCCTGTACACGCATTACTGGTCACCCACTGCGGATTATCAATATCATAGTCCGTCCACAGAGAAGACGGCAACTCAAAGTCTGTTCGAAGTTGATATGACTGACCACCGGCTGTCATCTGATATTCATATACATGAGAACCGGCAGGACAACTATATGTTTGTTCCAAGGAATTCCAACACGTCGATTGTTCAGCATTCGGATCGTCACATGCCGTATGACTGTTCAACGGATCGAGCGGTAACGCAGTACCAAGATTATTCCCGAGGTTTGATTGCCACGATCCCCACGTTGAAACAGATCTTCCAGGGATAAACGATCCTGAAGATAAGGTAGGGTATGAATTCTGATCAAGATAATACACTTCTAACTCATTCGTGATCGTACGCAAATCAGACAGACGAACTAAATCACGCACCAACGCACTCTTCACATTTGAGCATCTGATTGTATGATCACCATCGACAGGACTGAACGCACTACAATCAACAACAGATTCACAAGACACCCACTCACTGTTGTTCTTCACATAAGGTTCCTCTGTATTGTAATCTCGCTGACCAACTAATCCCGTCGTATTATGGTCATTAAAACATCGACCACCAGAACTAAACGAGTTCACCATTAATTCAAAATTCTCGATAATTTGTTGGAAAATCGTAAGCGTCACAGGTTGTGCACCCTGATTATAACCAATCACATATACATTTGTTCGTGCATCTGTAATAAACAAACCGTTCACAGGCGTCGTTGCATTCACACCCGACACATACACCGTACGACCATCCTGCAGTGCAGGGAAACCATCGATCGTTGTTGGTGTAGGATTACCCTGAAAACCACGAGACTCATACCACTCAAGCAACGGCAGATGATCTAGATTTTTCTCTACACGAATTCCAATCACATCCTTATTTCCAAAGACATCAGGAGAGAAGAAAAATTCTTTCAATGTTGTCTGTGAATTTGGCGGATTAGAAATAACAAGTGGAATCAAAGCAGGTAGATCGTCGGATGTATCTTGTGCTGCCCCCTGATCACGACAATACTTAAACGCAAAGTTAGTTCGTAACGGTCCCAAATCAAAACTCTGACCAAACGCAGACTTCAACATAAAGTCGTTCATCTCCTTAAATTCTGGATAATACGAAGCATCCGCAAAACCATGCAAGAAATCAGTCACCCCACCCCACTGATGTTCAGATGGTGGCGGCCACGCATTCTCACACAAATACACCTCAACCTCAGCTGTGTCGTCAAATGTCTGCCCTTGCGTACCTGTCACAATATCCGCTGTAATCTCAACCCCAGCAGCAACAACACCAGAACCATTTATATCGTTATGCCCCACAATTCGCTGTATATCCACAGCAGATTCAACATTTTGATATGCAGACGCGAAATTCAAAACATTATCAGGATCTTGATCCAACAACTGCCAACTCCAGTCCCATGCATATACATCAGGTATCTGAACCAAATCCGCACCATCCTTGGTCGTAGCCTCTGCCACAAAATGCTCATTTACATTATCAAACGTACTTAATGTTGTCGTCTTGGGATTAATTGTAACTGAATCAATCACACATGGTTCTTCGCTTTGTGTTGTCGTAAACCATGTACCAATAGAATGAGAGCCCTGATACATCGGCACACCATCAGTAGATCTTACCCCATTCTCTCCACCTGCAAGAACCATCATGTACGCTTCTTCAGGATCCAATAACTCAGTCAGGTTAAAGTACACTCGTGTACCACCCGGTATAGTCGCAGTTGTACCATCAGGTAATTCCGTAATTTGATCCGCTATATCAACCGTTGCCACCAAACCAGACACATCTGCTTCACAAAATTCCCCATCTAGCTCTGGTGGTAAATCAACTAAGGTAATTGCATACGCTACATCGTATACAAACGAAAGTGCCATTCTCTTCATAGACCCCCATGCATGTGCATACCATGTCGAAGTTTCAGAACCCAACACATCTGCAACAATAAATGGTGTTTCACCCGGCGTGCAATGCGAATCATACAATGCAACATTTCCCTCAAGCGAATCTATGTCGATTTTTTTATTAACATCTACAAAAATTGCCGTGTTCAAACACACATTCACTCCTTCAGGATATGCATAATCAATATCAGGACGCGCCAAACAACATGAATTAGTCGACACTCCATATTCACTATCGCTCTCACCAATCGCAGCCGCACAATTTTCTAGTGGTTGATATCCACATTGCAATGCAAAATCCGCATCCCCCACAACACTACTTCCCGCAGGCTGCGCATGGACACCTGTAAGCTGAAGCATCTGAGCATTCACTACCCCTGCTCCGACTGAAATAACTGTCTGAACAGGATCAATTTTTCCATCTGAAGTAGAAACTGGCGTACATACATTCTGCTGCGCAGTAGGATTTTCAAACAAACAGTTTGAACTACACCCATCACCATCAAGAACATTTCCATCATCACATGCCTCCCCTGCCTCGTTCACTCCATTCCCACAAGCTGCAAACAAAACATTTCCACTACAAGACGCAATATCAGCAGACGTAGAAAAACTTGTAACCGTAGAGCACGCAAGGTTCAACTGAGGAGAACCTTCATATAAACAGATACCCGAACATCCATCTCCTGGAGACGTATTCCCATCATCACAATCCTCACCAGGACCGATATCTCCATTTCCACAGACTACACCACCAGCACCACTCCCTTCATTCAAACACTGCGAACTACACCCATCATTATCAATCAAATTCCCATCATCACACTCTTCCCCAGCATCTATCCAAATATTATTGATGCTACTAACATACTCCGCGACAGATGCCGCTGGGTTGGCATTTCCACACAACTCATCACTAAATACTTCACCATCTTCATTCGTCGTTGTAGAAATCCCCTCATTCAGACAATGGGAGCTACATCCATCACCATCCTCCAGATTACCATCATCACAATCCTCAAAATCATTTATCGCATTCCCATCTCCACACACAGCAGGTACAGGATTACTTCCAGACAACTGCCCAGCTGCATTACACCACGGCTGTGTCACACCAGAATCAACACCATCATCCACAAGCAAACCGACATCCGCATCATCAACCGTCCAGTTCCAGTCATAACTCCATCCGTTTAATTTTTGTCCATTTGGATCACACGCATCAGCTTCTGTCCGCGGAACAGCCATATAAGATGCTGTTTGACCTTGCGCCTTCACCGTCGCAGAAACAGGAACCATATCCACCTGTGTCACCACACATGGATCGTCACTATCACGCGTTCTAAATTTCCATGAGAAATTATCACCATCATTTGTTTGCGTTAACGGCAAACCGAATGCACTCTTCACTCCACTATCACCACCCTGAATAACCGCCTTGTACCATGTTGAAGGTAATAGGTCTGAAGGATTTGTCATCATCAACACATCACTCGCGACGGAAATGAGCCCTTTAGACGTTTGGATTTGTTGTAAATCTTGATACTGCGTACCCGAGGAAACAGATGCCTTAACCGTCTTACACGACTCATCAAAACATGGATACACTTTTGTGTTGCCCGCCATCACACTCGTCCGCATCAATGTATTAAACTCGACATGAATCTGACCATTGATACAAGCCAAACTACACTCAGGACCTTGACCAATAACGTATGGAGCCTCTTGAGTAATAGATAAATCAGCCTGACTCGAAACCTTCGTATCATCAGGATTAGTATATTCAGCTTGAATCTGAACGAGCTCACTTGGTGGCAACGCCTCGTGCGCCGTACCTCCTGATTTATGTGACTTTGTGCCACCCAATGGATTCACAGCAGCAGAACCTGAGAAATCACCTTCAGTACTCCATCCCCATGCTTCACCAGCCGTATCTAGTGCCACACATACATCCGCCCCTATCCCATGAGATGTCCATTCAAACAGATCTGTATTCCCTTCTGGTGGTGCTCCCTGCAGCAGTGGACCAATATCACTGACCTGATGAAACCCTGGATTGACCAACACACTTTCTACTGAACACTTCTCATCCAAAGGAGACGTAGTAAAAGTAAAACAATCAGATGGTTCGCCCACTAACCCAGGAACAGATGCACACGACACATCCTTCGCCATGTGTATAGGATCACCCTCTTCAGGGACACTCACAATAGAATTCGACAATGTCACACGATACGTTGAACTCGCAAACAAATCCTCTGTCGGACCAATCGCAAAACTCGTATCTGAATCTTCCATCGACAACGACGCAGCTACAGCCTCAGCCTCAACAGTTTCACACACATCATCACCCTCAGACGTACATTTTTGAATAATAATATCTTTTTCATACACAACATCCTTCACTTGAATATTAAACACACCTGTAACTGCAGCATTTATACAAACATCATCTCCTCCATTACGCACATTTGTTGGTGCTGGACTTGGCAATAACCCAACCCCACACTGATTCACCAAAGCAGGAATAACGGGAATTTTTCCAGTTGAAAAAATCCATTCATACGCCGCCGTCACTTCACCACTTAACCCCGGACATGTTTCTGTCGGTTCCACACACGCACCAATAGCGGTACCAACCGTACAACATATATTTCCTGAAACCACACATCCATCTACCTGACAGTCATTAATAATAAAAGGAATAGGGTTACTCTCAAGCCCTTCTGTATCCGAAACAATAATATTCCCGGAAGCAGAACCAGACGGAACTACAGCAGATTGAATCTCAGAATCAGCCCACGACCCTATACTTGAAACACCAGCATCACCAACCTCTATCGACCCAACATCATTTCCAAATAACTCTCCAGCCAAACTCAAAGACGTACCAACTGGCCCACTCGCGGGTGATGCACTACACAGGTTTGGACTTGGTTCACCCTCAAACACAACATAAGGATAAGGCGCACTCTGTGCCACAGGACCTATACGCTCTACCCGAACATCCTGGTCACCAAAAGCAATATCGGTAGGAATTTTCACAATGATTTTTGTATCAGTCCATGCTGCCGCCTCCGAACACTGTTGTGGTAAATCTGTATCAGCAAGTGTTAACCCATCTCCAAAAAATACTGTTCCATTATTTAAACCAAAACCATTTCCAATAATCGTAATCATGTCCCCTCGTTTTCCATCTGCAGGAAACACACTACCAACCACCGGAGTGTTGTATTCATCCAACCCAATAACATCAATATTAACCGGGTTACTACTCTGCCCCGCTCGCTCCAACACAACAGACTGCTTCCCTACAGATACCGACGGAACGGCAATAGAAACTCGCGAATTAGACCACTTACTTGGCGCAACCGCAATCGGACCTACAGAAATTGTACTGTTTGCACCTTGCGGATTACCAAAATTCTTTCCGTACACATCCAACGGTGAACCAAATGTAATATCATCAACAGGATGCACACACGCAATACTTGGTCGGACGATCTCATTAATTTCAAAATCTGGAAGTAACGGACCTGGTGCAGTCTTAGTTGTATCAAATGTTCCACCAGCTCGGGAAACGCGAACCACATAATCATCACCTAGCGCCAAATCAGGAATCTCCATGACAATTTCTGTATCCGTCCATCGCAGAGTACCATCCAACGGACATGACACAATATCTGCAATGCCCTTATCAGACCCACCCGCAAACAACACCTCATCGCCAGCAACCTTCGTATTTCCAAACCCCTTACCAACCAACGTTACATAATTACCTTTTGCACCATTGTTCAAAAACACACCCTGAATAACTGGTGAATCAACACAGATCCCAGCATCATTACATGCTCCAGACTGACATTGAGAATCATCAGTACATGCATTTGTATCACATGCCAGACATGACGCACCCCCACAATCCACATCCTCCTCATCTTCGTCTTGCACATCATTCACACAATGCGCGCCAACTGTCGTATATGCCAAACCAAACCCATCGGCTTCATTATTTGATGTGTCAGACAATTTTAAACCAACCTCATGCGCTGTTTTAATCTGCATTCCCTTCGTTTCAAAAGGAAAATTAAACATGCTTGAAGCTGGATAATACCCAGAAGCATTCGGCTGAATCGGAATCTTCATCAACAATGAATCGTCCTTGAAAATCGTTACATCTTTCAACTCCAAATCATCAAACCCTGAACCCTCACCATCAAACTCACTCCCAACAGGCACACCATCACCACCAAAGAATATCTTTCCGCCCTTCATCGTCAATTTCTGAATCATACCCGTCGGAGGTGTCGCATCATCAATATTTCCTATCACCCAAGAACCCTTACACGGAAACGCAGATGTACACGACAACTGACTACCATCAACACCAGCAACCCCACCAAACCCATCTGTAAATACAATCTCAAACGTTCCATCATTCGCAAAACAATGAGTCTTCCCTTTGCTATTTGCCGGACACTCAAACTCCTTCTCTTCTTTTACTTTCAATACCAATGTATTAGCTTCCGAAACAACATCAACATCAACTGGTACGCCATTCTGAAAAAATAACATCGTTTGTCCAAGTACAATTGAATTCAAATCAACTGCAATTGGTTGATTCAAATTCTTAAAGAAATAAAACGTAAATTGATCAATAAACCCAGCCTTAGTATTGGCCGGTAGTTGCACCACCATTGCATTCCCTCCACCGAGCGGACCACCATTACCACCACCGTTTCCATTACCATCATTCCCCGTTCCTCCACCAGTCGTACCAGAAACAAGCGCGCCAATAATAAACGAAGCGATACCAAACGAACTCAAAATAATCGCCATTCCTATCACACTATTCAACAATATCTTTTTTGCAGATGTCACTTTTTCAGGATCACCACCAGCTGTCATCCATACAAATCCACCGTAAACCACAAACCCAACCGAAACGACACCAAGCAGCGCCATGAAATTACGAATCATCCGTGCGATAATCAACGTCAAAGGCTCACTACTCAACCCACTCTCCTCAAAACCAGATAATCCCAATTCCGCTTCGGTTAGTGGCTGAGCTAACACATCACCACCCACCATAAACACACCAAACAGACCGATCAAACCGGTTGCCATCAATACGTATGATTTTGCTCGTGTATTCATCTAGTTTGGCTGTAAGCCTTGATACTTAACTGCGCATGCTTGTGCATTATTCGATTTCTTTCCATCACAACAATAAGGATTCGAAGTATCTCCATCATCATACGAACATCCCTCTACAGACTGCTGACCAACAGGCACAGATGGATGACTTGGCCCTTCACCTGGCACAAAACAATTCCCTTGCGCATCCAAAATCCCTTGCGTATATGCAGGCTTAAAGGAATAGATCGTTTCCTTAGTACTACTTAAAAATGGCGGATGCTTCAATTCAACAAACGACTTTGCAGCAGCTGCATCCGGCTCTGTTATCACCTGATTATTCGCATCCAAATTATCTGAAAACGGAAAATAGTACTGCTCAAGCCCCGATGGTTGATCCAATCGAGCCTGCCCAATTGACGATGGCAACAGCACTTCATCAAACCGAGCTACCACAGGAGATTCTATCTGTACCAAACTTGCACTCGACATCGAAGGCTGAACATCCTCGACAAACGGAGACCAGATATCAATCGTCTCTCCTACACCAAACTTCCATCGCTTCGTATCACGAATCTCCTCCGCTCCATCCGCATCACCTTCAGTTACAAAAACTGCCGGACCATCCGCCTTCCCATCCCCATTTCCATCAAATGAATTCCCTGTTAACGAAACCAAACCATTATACGGAAGCACAGCCTTCGGCGCCCCTGCATCCTCATCAACATCAGCTGGCTTAGCAGTTAACTGCACAGAAATATTCGGTTCAAAGCAATAATATGTATCCCCGCACGCACTTTCACCACACGCAACACTTGTGCGGAATTCAGCCGTACGAGCCAAATTCGAAATCGTCCACTTTCCATCAATCGCCGTCTTCGCGTCATTATCAACAACTGTAATGTAGTTACCAGTTAAAATAGTCGTTGGCATCATTGATTTATTAAACTGCATCAATACCCGAACATTTCTATAATTATTCTCTGAGTCGATCGAAGGATACAAACTCGTCACACGAGGCGGATCTAAATCAACTTTTGTACCCACCACAAAACTCCAATCATAACCAGAAAGTGATGCAAATACAGGAACCTGATTTCCAGCCAGATTGAAAGACTGCACATTACCACCCAATCGAACAGTGTACGTTGTATTCTCTGTTGGTGAACCAAACAGACCACCATCTTTAAGAGAAAGTGTTAAGAGTGACCGAACGACCGTCGTTCCACCAATTTCAGTTTCAATTTGAGATAGCGTACCTCGCACCGCATCACTCACCAACGACGTAGATTCACCTTGTTCAGTTTTGAAAATTAAAATATTATTCGCATTCATGTCCCCTACTATCGAATTTGGATCGCCTCCTTCAACAATGCCTGTTAAAACAGTATCGGGAACAATGTGTTTTTTAAACTGCACTAAAATACTTGTATTCCTAAACACCTCTTGAGCACCCGGTTCGGGAATAACATATTCAATAGTCTGACCAAGTGCAGCACCACCAACAAAACCGGATGGATACGGACCACTTGAACCAGAACCAGAACCAGAACCCGTCGTTGCACCAACCAACGCACTTATGATGAATGAAACAATCGCAAACGCCATCAGCATGATCGCCATACCAATCACCGCATTCAACATGATCTTTTTTGCCTCATCAACTTTACTCGGATCACCTCCAGCCGTCATCCAAATCGTTCCTCCATATACCATGTAACCCACCGCCGCAATTCCCAATAAACCAAACATCGCCCGAATGATTCGCGCGATAATAATCGTTAGGGATGCCTGTCCCAATCCTAAATTTTCTCCAGCCTCATTCAACCCTGTGTCTTCTACCGTCAACAAATCTTGCGCCGCAACAAAATCTGGCACAAGCAAAACCACTGACAGACTCACAACCAAAACAATCGAGGCTATAATACCTCGCCTTCGTAGATTCATAATTCCTCCTACAGCTTGAATCATAGTGAAGGAAAACCACTTGTGTGGATGAACTAATTATAGCACAAAAATGAGCACACAGCACGACACAAAAACCAAACCGCAGTGCATAAGAATATGAGTGCACCAAACCAACCACCATCCTTCAACGAATACTCAAAAAAATATCTTTATAAAGACGCATCATGCATATTACCTCACGTGATCGGCATCTAATCAAAAAACCACCCAACGCGGGTGGTCATTTTTTTAACTCAAACTTCGTCAGAAAAAAATTGGCCCAGTAAACAAATCTATCAACCAAAACATAATCGGAGAAATAATTCGTCCACCATACACAATCACCAAAATAAACAAGATAATACCATACTTGTCCAAGAACCGACGTACGTTATCCGCACTCCGAGGCAATGCCGAATACAACAACTTCGAACCATCCAGCGGCGGAATAGGAATCAAGTTAAACACCGCCAGCATGATATTAACCGCAACCAGTAATACAAACACACTAATCAATGCAGGCGATAGCGGAAGAAAACGAACAAACATCGCAAACACAAACGCTAGCAACAAATTCGATACCGGACCAGCAGCACCAACCATCGCAGGCCCCCACCGAGGATACTTCAAGTTATACGGATTAAACGGAACTGGCTTGGCGTAGGCAAACATAAATGAACCTCCAGAAACCAATCCGAGAAAAATCGGCAAAAGCAACGTCCCCATCGGATCAATATGGGCCATAGGATTTAAGGTCAAACGACCTGCATATCGAGCTGTAGGATCCCCTAACCGATCAGCCATCCATCCATGCGCATATTCATGCACAATTGCCGAAGGAATGATCAAAATAAGCAATATTATAAAGCTAAAATCCATATATCTAATTATGGGGACAATACCCCCTTAGTGAGTTGACAAATATAAACAATTCCTTTATACTCCTGGTCACATAGTATAGAGAATCTGAGCCAACTTGGCTAGACTATAAACCAATACCTATGGCTAGAACATGCGATCTGTGCGAAAGAGGTTCAAACAAAATCTACTCACGTAGTAAATCGAACATCAGCACAATCAAAAGACAACACGTCAATCTACAAAGCAAGAAAATCAATGGAGTACGCGCACGCATTTGCACACGTTGTATCAAATCGATCAAAAAAACAGAAGTAAAAGCTTTTGCCAAATAGTCTCTCACGAGACTTTTTTTGGAGTCAGTTCTTTAAACCGCAACCCAAGGAAAACTCATGTCATTTGTTATTCTCAATAACGACGACTTCACAGTGCATTTCTCGAGCATTTTTGAAACGGTGTTTGAGGCAGCAAATGCATGCGCTGAAGAAGTCGCGCGTGCCCCGTTTGAGTATGGTGCACGGATGAACTTGTTAATCTTCGAGGTAGCAGTACTTCAAGAGCAAGAACAGAACATAGAAAATCTGGCCGAATACGCAGAGGCTCATATCCTCATCGAAAGAAGAGGGTGGCTCAACATGGCAGGCTCACGTGGACGAATCGAAGTATCACTGCCACGAAGGCAAAACAAAAAACTACGGAAACATCGGAAACCGACAGTCGTTTGGAATTTTCAAACACAACAGCGATATCAATCAGAACCCTTCGCCACTATGGCAGCTGCCGCAAACGCTATCGGACGAGACCTCAGGGACTCGTCTCAACCTTCAGATGGCAATCAATACGGCCTCTTCAGTCCTGAGACACTATATACTGAGACATCACCGCTTCCCTCCTCTGAGCACGCACGTGCCATCATCACCGTAAAAACACGATGTTGGATGTCACTGAAGCACGATGATTTTGCGGGAAAAATTATCCTACCTATTACACCGAAGCAAATCAAAAGGATTGAAAAGAAACGTCGATCAAACACCACCGACTAGCGGTGGTTTTTTTCTTAACCGCCGAAATCTCTGATTTCGTGACAATTTAGGATCTCGACAGGCCGAGCAGGTAGCACAAGAAAACAACAACTTTAAACTTCACATAGATAAACAGCAGCGCGAAGAAATCTGGCCAGAAGAGTTTAATCACCGAAATCATTTTATAAAAAACACTCCCACACAGACCTAATAGGACTGAATGAGAGGCTCGACAGACCCACACACCGCGATGAACGTACCTCTCGCATCATAGTCGAGAAAAAAGACAAAGCTACATTCTCGTTGGATCGCACGACACATGCACGCACGTATCAAATATTAATCCGGATCGATAGGTGAAATCGTAAAGCGTTTTAACACCGAGGTTTAATTGTGAATCCACTTTCATCGTATCCCTCACATCAACCACTGTCAAACTGTTGACAAATCACCATCCTCATGACACAATAAACTCGCTCAAAAAAGGAGAGAGCATGCACAGAACCTATGTAGACACTGAATACGCATTCCCTGAAATGTCGCCCACAAGCGGACGACCAACACCTGAGCACGTCAAAGAGATCATTCAAATCGCCGCAATTCAAGTCGATGCACAAACAGGAGAAGAACTCGCACACATCGACCTCATTGTCGCACCCAAATTCGTGGATCCCATACCGCCATTCTTCACAGAACTCACTGGTATCACACCCGAACGAATACGCAAAAAACATTCCATTTACACAAGCACTACAACTATTCCTCGGATTTACATACAAAACAGACGTGTGGACATACGACGCAGACTGGAGTGTATTCAAGCAAAATGCAGCGCGATCATACACCACCTTCGACCGCACCCCCTTCAAACGCGTGTGCACCATGTTAGAAGGATGGGATGTTGAAAATCCCACACAATATTCAAGCGGCACGCTATACAAAGCCGCAGGAGTACACATGAATGGACACGTCCACAACGCCCTATTCGACGTCCGCAGTATGAACGCGGCCGTACATGCATTCGAAAATAGATAACTGATAAACTCGAGATATTCGAGTTTTTTTATTACAAACAAAAAACACTCAGCTATGAGTATTTTTTAAAGCGTCTATTTCAGCTTAATAGAACTCAAGACACCATGCTCTGTATCAGAAATTTCATCATCACCATACAGCATGATTACGATATTCGTTGCTACATCTTTCTAACCGACAACCGCCACAAATGGTTCAGAGCACCCCCCCGGACCATCACAATACCCGTTTGGGAAAAAGAATATTCGATTATCAAATGACAAACCATCATAATCACCCGAAGAATTCTGATCGAGATAAAGAAGACCATCTAGCGACTTACTTCCCCGCACCAAACGTATCTCTACATCTAAATCACCTCTCTCAAAACATTCGAGTCGATTCACACCATCATTTAAAAAATTAACACTCTTCGTACCCTCCGGAAGCTGAATCGAATACCCAAACTCTGATGCATGAGTCTCAGTCGCAGCAATACCAGCAACCTGCGAATCCTTCTCTACCATTACAGAAAGATCATCAAATTCATCCTCAAACTGTCCAAGTGCCTCCAGCAAGTTATCGTAATTTTGAGATACACGATCTGCCGACTCTTGAACAGTCACAGCCTTATTATGAGCTATCAAAGACAAGAAACCGACTCCAACAACACACAACAGTGCAATAATTGAAATAACCAAAGCGACCGGAAATGATTGAGATAACAACACTGACTGAGGTTATTGTTCCATATATACAAAATATTAAGAATTACATTATAACACAAAAATACACTCCTAAGAGTGTATTTTTAAAACAATAATTATTGCAGCAACTTCGCAACCATCTCACGCACTCGCCCACCATCAGCCTGCCCACCAACCTCTTTCATCACAGCCCCCATCACCTTTCCCATATCAGCAGCAGATGTTGCGCCAGATTTCTCTACAACAACCTTAACTTTTGACTCTAACTCTTCATCACTCATCTGCGCTGGCATAAACACAGCTAATACAACTAACTCTGCTTTTGCTGCATCAGCCAAATCAGCACGATCTGCTTTTTCAAACTCAACAATCCCTTCTTTTAATCGCTTTACTTCACGTTTCACTACAGCCAATTCATCATCCTCACTCAAATCTTTCTTTAATGAAATCGCCTCATTTTTGAGTGCAGTCATCAACTGACGAAGTACACTCTTCTTTACATCATCCCCTGCCTTCATAGCAGCAACGAGATCTGTCTTAATTGTTTCTTGTAACATATTTTTAATTCATTAACACAAAACGCCAGACGAATCTGACGTATGGTGTGCTTATCTTCGACGACGTCGTTTATCAGGTTCAATCAACTTACCAATCTTACGCAGATACTGCATCTTCGCTCCAATTTTCATTCGACCGACAGTTGCAGTTCGTCGCATGTTGCGACTAATATCTGGTTCAGCAAATCGTTTGGACTTGGCTTCACGCACAACACCTCGATTAATCGAATGCCGGCGGAAACGTCGAGCCATCGCTTCAAAACTCTCATTCTTTTTCCGTGTAACCTTAATCATAAAGTTTCACTTCCTTTCTAATAATTTGATCCCTTTTCGAAACCAAATTGAATGATGTCAATAGTATAATCACATCAATCACATATGTCAATACCCTATCCTTCAGACTCCTCTGTTTCTTCAGCCTCTTCTTCAACCTTTGGAGCTTTAGGTTTTTTCTTTTTTACAGCAGCCTCTTCAATAGCATTACCTGTATCCACATCATCTTTCTTCTTTGCTTTTGGAGCCTTTTTCTTTTTCTCTTTTTTCTCCTCTTCCTTCTGATCATCAGCTACCTCTTTCTTCTCAGTACCTTCTTCACCCTCTTCTTCATCATCCTCACCTTTCACCTTCTCAGGCATAATCTCAAGAGACGGACCTACTTCAGCAAGCTTTGCCTCATATTTCTTCTCCAATAATGAAATCGCCTTCTTCATGTCAATAATTTCCTGAATACCGGATTCCATATCACGAATAATAACCGTTCCCTCAATCACCTCACGCTGACCAACAATCAATGCAAACGGCGCAGCAGATTTATTTGCAATCGCCAATTGATCACGCAACGAAGCTTTTGCAAAATGTTCTTTCACGCGAAATCCTTTCACGCGCAATTCATCAAACAACGCCATTGCTCGACGTCGTCCCAGCTCACCCAAGTGCGCAACGAATACTTGTGGTCGTTTTTCTGGATTCGGTTTAATATCCTTACGATGCATCTCTGAAATAATACGCTCAATGCCAAATGCAAATCCTGACGCAGGTGTAGCCTCACGACCTCCCAAATGTTCAACCAATCCGTCATATCGTCCACCCGCACAAAACGCACTCTGAGATTTCTTTTCATCTTCAGCTACTGGGAACATTTCAAACACGGTTCTGTTGTAGTAATCCAACCCACGAACCAAGTACGGATCAAGCATGTAAGGAATTTCCAATTCATCCAGGTACTCAAGCATGCGCATAAAGTGATCACGAGAATCATCATCTAAGTGATCAATAATCTGCGGTGCACTGTCACGAATTTCAGCCAATTCCTCATCCTTCACATCCAAAATACGTAATGGGTTTTTAGCTAGTCGTTTCTTATGATCATCATTCAACTTACCTCGGAAGCTCTTATAATGCGCTACAAGTTTTGTAATGTATGCCTCACGCGATTCAGGTGAACCAATAGAGTTAACATGCACAATAGTCTTGATACCAATCGATTCCAAAATCTTATACGCAATCGTAATCAACATCGCATCAACAGCTGGATCATCCGCACCAATCACCTCAAAACCAATTTGGTTAAACTGACGATACCGCCCAGCCTGTGGACGTTCGTGTCGAAACATGGGCCCTGTGTACCACATTTTAACTGGTTGTGGCTGATTCAACATGCCATGCAAAATATATGCACGAACTGCTGCTGCTGTAGATTCCGGACGAAGTGTAATCTTTGAACCATCACGATCCTCAAATGTATACATCTCCTTGTCCACAATATCAGTATCCTTACCAACACTTCGGACAAACAATTTAGTGTTCTCAATAACCGGCGTTCGCAATCGCCCAAAACTATACGCATCAGCAAACTGCGCAGCTGTATCCAAAACAGTATTCCAAAAATTTTCCTCGCTCGGAAGAACATCTTTCATCCCACGCAACAAACGTGGTGTCTCAAATTTCTTTACTGGCTTCTCATCTTTCTTTGCTGTAGACATAAAACAATTTTTAATTTTCAGTTAATAGTTTTAATCCCCTCACAAATCAAAACTCCAAACTCAAAACTAATCAGTTAATACTCCGAAACGATCCAACGGCCATCCTCGAAACCACGCACGACCAACAATTGAATCTCGACTCACCGGACCAAAGCGACGCGAATCTGAAGAAACCAATCGATTATCACCAAGCACAAAATATTCTTCTTCTCCCAATTTCAGCACAACAGTTTCCAATGGCTTATCAGGAGCAATCAAATATGGTGTCTCATCCAAATTAAATCCATTCGGATTCTCTGTATTGTACACAACAACATCACCATTTATAAACTTCACCGTCTCACCAGGCAAACCAATAATGCGCTTGATATAAAAATCACGAATATTATTAGGCGGACGAAACACAATGACTTCACCACGAGTCGGTTCATTAAACCGATACGAA
>CAZHXK010000003.1:11700-34824 GCA_964536565.1 uncultured Gammaproteobacteria bacterium | reverse complement strand
CACTGTCTGTCGCGCAATCATGTAAATGCCATGATCTTTAAAATCCTGCACAACAGCAGCTGGATCTTCAAGCAAACCTTTCGATAACCACACACCAGGCTCTCCCTCTGGACGATCATATAAAATGTATCCCGTGTAATCCTTCACATCAATCACTACTGCATTCAGTTCAGTAGATTCAATCAGCTCTATAATCTCTGCACGTTTGGCCGGATTATTAGCGGAATATGCTGTTAGATATAAACCCTTAGCCACAACCTCCTCACGTGGACCATCCCTCAAACCAATCACTTTCGCGACTTCTGCAGTACTTTCAAGTGATACGGGAAACTGTTCTGCACGCATGATGAATAAAAAAAAACCACCAACAGCAACGATCATGGCAGTTACGATAAGATGAGTCCTCTGCATAGTCATATAGTATAACACATGCACGAATCTTGACGAAAAGCTGTCTGTAGCCTATAGTGCACACAACCCAAGAAATAAAGGAGACATACATGGGTAAGCAGAGAGCGGGAGAAGCAACACTCCTTGAAGAAAGCCACCTGAGCGCAATGAACCAATGGGGTCACCCCGTCGTAGGATGGATACCAAACTCACAAGGTCTGGGCGGTCTACACAACCCACGTGGATACGGACTCGTCAGAATTGTTTTGAACAAACTGACAGAAGGAATATTACGGCCACTATACGATCAACCAATTCTCGTAGAAAACGCCGGCTCGATCGTCATTGCACAACTCGGCGACAAAGTCGGCCTCATTCAAAACTTCCGAATGACTGGTGATAGAATCTTACCCGTAGCTGGCGCAGACTACATCAGAGAATTACAAAAGCAAAATCTCTGGAGTATACTAATCAGCTCATTAGGTCAATGGCAGTGGGAATGTCCTCGAGGATTAATTCCACCGTCAGCCGACAACACGGGGAACGAATCACTCGAAGACTTCGCCCTACGCACAGCGAAAATGGAGGCAGCAGAAGAAGCTGGTTATGAAATCACAGAAGCTCGCGTTGTCGGTGAGGTGAATACAAACCCAACGTTCTTTGCTCACAGCGCGAGTGTCGTCCACGCGAAAATCGCATCCATCGGAGATGCAGATCACGAAGACCTCGAAATGATTGGCGACTCTCGCCTCTTCACCATGGGCGAGTTACGCGATCTATGCAATGCAGGCGAGTTCAAAGATGGACTCACGCTTTCAGCATTAGCTCTGTGCGGGTTAACACTACCCCTATAGAGCAAAGCCTACCGTAGAAACGGTAGGCTTTTCAATTTCAAAATCGTGCGCACATTAATCCAAGCGAGGAAAGAGCGGATCTGCCTTTGCAACGACCGTACCAGCTGGCATTCCTCCCCAATCAGTTGCCTCATCAAAGTCTCTTTTTAATTCTTGATCAACATCCAACCCTAATTGCTGCAATAATCCCTCGCTGATGTGCGGCATAATCGGCAACAACATCCATGCAACTTGCCGAAGTGTTTCAAGCAAATGCGCTAAAATCTGCTGTGCGCGTTCAGGATTCTCCTTAGCAACAGCCCACGGTTTTTCATCCTCAATAAATTTATTTCCAGCACGAATCACTTTCCACACTTCATCCAACAATCGTCCAAATTTCAAATCACTCATTGCTTCATGATATTTCTCCCATGGAATCTCATCATGTTCTGCAGGAATCTCAGGGATCTTTCCATCACAATACTTCTCAGTCATGGATAATACTCGATGACACAAGTTACCCAACTCATTTCCTAGGTCAGTTTGATACCGATCTTTCAAGCGCTGTGAAGAAAAATCGCCATCCTCACCGAACGAAATCTCACGTAACAAGAAATATCGCAACGAATCATTACCAACTTCCCCGGCCAAAGCAACAGGGTCGATGACATTGCCCAAAGACTTACTCATCTTCGTTCCATCAATCGTAAAGAAACCATGCGCATACACACGTCGTGGAAGCGGCACGCCAGCAGCCATCAACATCGCAGGCCACAACGCGCAATGAAACTTAATAATATCTTTTCCAACCAAATGCAGATCGGCAGGCCAATACTTCGCAAATTTGTCATCATCCGTTCCATATCCAACCGCCGTCATGTAATTTATCAATGCATCAAACCACACATAAATCTTATGCTCATCATCCCCCGGAACAGGAATCCCAACCTCCGCATTATGACGCGAAATAGAAATATCATCCATGTGATCCTTAATGTAGTTAATGATCTCGTGCTTTCGTGAATTTGGAGAGATAAATTCCGGACGCGCATTAATATACGCAAGCAGTGCATCACGGTATTTCGTCAATTTGAAAAAGTAGTTCTCCTCCTCGATCTTCTTCACAGCTTTTTTATGAATCGGGCATTTTCCATCTTCCAAATCGGACTCTTTCTGAAACGCCTCACACCCAACACAATACCAACCGATATACGTTCCCTTATAAATATCGCCCTGAGATTCCACAACATTCCAAAACTTCTCAACACCTTTCAAGTGCCGCTCTTCAGTAGTGCGAATAAAATCAGTATTCGTAATATCCAAATCATCCCATGTCTTCGCCCATATCCCACTCATCTCATCAAGATAACCTTGTACATCATCTGCCCTATCAACCTTCTCGGCAGCTTCTACACTCTTCTGAGAATTCTCATCCGTCCCTGTAACATATGCAACCTCATGCCCTAACATCCGATAATAACGCGCAACAACATCACCAACAATAGTTGTATATGCATGACCAATATGAGGTTTATCATTCACATAATAAATCGGCGTTGTAACATAAAATGGCTTCGCTCGATCATCCGGTCGCGAAAGCGCTCCGCCGATTGTTTCAATTATTTTTTCTTTATCTTCACTGTCCATATCTATTATGATTCAATACAAATTACAAACTCTCCTCTAAACGATTCTTTCGGGACACTTTCTAAAACCTCAGCAACCGTCGTGCGATAAATCGTCTCATGCATCTTAGTCAGCTCGCGACATATCACAATCCGACGTTTCTTATTTGTTAACCCGGCTAGCGCAATCAATGTTTTCTCAATTCGGTGCGGTGTCTCAAAAAACACAACTGTATGGTCAAATCCATCAATTCCATCAAAAAACTTATTTCTACCCTTCTTATGTGGAACGTAACCCATAAACGTAAACTGATTCGCCTTCATTCCAGCCACTGACAATGCAGTCACCACAGCCGACGCTCCTGGAATCGGAACAACATCAATCTCTTCGCCACTATCTTCAATCGCCTTCACCAACAACCCTCCTGGATCAGCAATCCCCGGCGTACCGGCATCGGTTACCAACGCAGCGGATTCACCACCATTCAAGCGCTTCAAGACACTCGCAAGCTCTCTAGGCCTCGTATGTGCATGCAACGACATATACGGCTTCTTTATCTCAAATGCTGCCAACAACTTACCCGACTGCCGTGTATCTTCTGCAATCACAAAATCAACACTCTTAAAAATATCCAGAGCACGCTGAGATATATCTCCCAAATTTCCAATTGGCGTCGCTACAATATAGAGAGTAGACATGATCCTCAGTATACAAGGAGCGAGAACTACAATCAACACACCAAAGCTGCATAAAAAAATCGCCCCTCAAGGACGATGTTTACGGGAAAAACCGCAACAGCGCAGGAGTTGATCGCAAACGCTTTCTAGCGATGCCTGCTTCATTCCGTATACGCTTTGAATTAACATAGAAGTCCTGAGCAATGTCAGAAGTAGACTGCCGACTTACTCCATCCAAACCGTACATTCGTCTCAGTATTTCCTGCTGACGTTTAGTCAGCTTTTCCATCGAACGAGACATAATCCGTTGAAATCTATCACCATCAGCCGTCGGACACGAAAAAAAATTATGAGCCGTGACTGGAGAATTATGATATCCATGACACAGCACTCGTTTATAACAAATATCCAAATCAGAATACAAAATCAAACCGACCAGATGCTTTCGATAATACACCCGAGGAAACAGCTCAGCACAATCATAATCCAATTTATCTGCAATGACGCGAGCACTATCTGTAAACACTCCAAAATCCGTAAACGGATGAGTGCGTAATTCGAGCAAGCCTCCCACTCCAAACTGCTCAAAAAATAAACCTTTATCCCCAGACAGCGGTCCTGGCAATGATGTATCCAAAGCTGCCTTCAGCACCGGATTATATTCTGTCATTTCGTACCTCCAATGAACTGCGAAAATCAAACCACATTTTCATAACATTGTCAATAAAAAAACGGTGCCGTAGCACCGCCCCCTCACATCATCCAAGCTCACCATAAAACTGACTAACTCCTTGCGGTTTACTTGTCGGAATAGACAAGGCACCTGGAGCAACGCCATCCTGATGTGCAAAGCACTGATCAGCCTTGTTGTACATACTCAAATAAGACTGGCACACCGTACAACGACGGTTAGGCCTCTCGGTACGCACTTCACTCTTAAACGAACCATCTCGCAAAGCATCCTCCTTTTGAATCCTTGCAAAGAACTTCGAAATTATAACGTGATCATTTCGATTTTGTCAAACATATCATCCAAAAGCGTATCAACCTCATACAGAGTTTCCTGCTCATCTAACTGCGCAACAGTTGATCTCGTCGCAGGGTCACGTGGCATGAAATAACTGCAACAGTCTTCATGAGGAAGCACAGACTCCTCATACGTCGCTACCGCGCGCGCAATATCAATCACCTCCGTCTTATCCATACCAATCAACGGACGCATCACAGATATATCAATCGCCGCATCAACAGCAGACAAATTCTCCACTGTTTGAGAAGCAACCTGAGCCAAACTATCACCTGTCGCCAACAACCGAATATCATCTCGTCGTGCTAATCGTTCTGCAAGCCGCAACATACATCGACGATACAACAAAACTCTGTATTTTTGGTCACAGTTTTTTACAATTGCTTTTTGAATATCAGTTAAAGAAACTAAAAACAACCGCCCCCCAAACTGACGTGCACTCACAATATTCGCCAGCTCCCGAGCCTTCTCTATCGAAGCCTCAGATGTATATGGCGCGTTATGAAAATGTATGAAATCCACAGGACAACCTCGCTTCTGCATAAGCGATGCAGCCACGGGAGAATCAATCCCACCAGACAACAACACCAACACACGACCAGACACACCAATAGGCAATCCACCTGGCCCTTCATATCGCTGACATCCCACAAACGCCGACTTCTCTACGATCGTAACAAAAAAAGTTATCTCAGGATCGCTCAGATTAACTTTTGCATCTGGGTGAGCTTCGTCCATCGCACCCCCAACAAACATCTCTATCTGTTTCGAAGTATGCTTATATAATTTATTCTGTCTTCGAGCGCGTACTGCAAATGTATTAAATGTAACCTTCTGTGACATAGCCATTGCCGTGTCCCGCATAACATCCAAGTCCTGAGCAACCTCCTTCATAAACATGAAATACACAATGCCGTATACCGTCTGCAAGCTCGTCACAACGTCTTCATGATCATACGATTGCGCCAAATCGATACGCACACGACCAGACATTCTGCTTACGCCCAAAAAAGAGTCGCGTGCTGGACTCGCCTTAATATTCTTAACCAATTGTTTTTCAAAAAAATTGCGATTACGACCCTTCAATGCGATCTCTCCGTAATACACAAGTATGTGTGAATACGAGTGGGTGGTGATTTTTTTTTCAGAATCATTTTGAATCATATTCCTTTGCTGCTGTGCGAATAAGCGACAAGACATACAAGACAGTACGTCGCGAAGCTTTGAACACAGTAGAGAAGGAATAGGACTAAATGAACTGATCAAAATATTCCACCCACTCGATTATGTGCTGAGCCTAATCAAAATCCTCTATATTGTCAAAGGCTGATCGATGAATCTTTACATTACGACGCTTCACAATAATCACCCCCGCAAACAAACCAATCGCTGCAAGCGATATCCAGTTATCCTGTAGCCAACGCAACACAACTTCGGCTGGACGCGGTGCATCTAACACACCCTTAGAAAAGGCCAATTCTACAGCCACACCCTCATCCACTTCAACACGTGCCTGCGAAATCAATACCTCACCAATCAACCCACTTCCAACGTCCTTGAGCCGTACATTTTCACACACCGCAACGCTTCCTACTTCGCCATGAACGCATCCAACCTGAATCTGACTCCTCTGCACTGCACCCGGAACCCTTAAAGCAACACGAACATCATGCACAGGAAAATGCCACACAGGAGCAACAGCTTGCCATAAAAGTACATCTTTTGTCTCGCCATACACAACCGCACGATCAACTCTGTACGATAATCGATAATGAACGACGCCACTCACCACCTCATCATCAGAACCTGTCTTCACTTCAAAAAAACCATCGGATGTATTGATTCGAAAAGGCAATTCCACACCACGATCACTCAACAACTTCACGCCAGAAACACGCATGACATAATTCTCACTCTCGTATGAATAACGTAGCGGAATCGAACGTATAATGCCATGACGATCTACATCCCCAAAATCCATTTCAATCAACTCAGTTACAAACAACTCACCATGATCGCCAATCTGCACAACTGTATCGTACGAATTAATCTGTTCAACTGTATGCTCTTTTGCGTGCACAGGCACCACAAACACAAATACAGCAATCAAACTCAAAAAAAAGTTTCTCATATGCACCTATTAAACCAAGTTTCTTCAAAATTGTCCAAAAAGAAAACCGCCCCTGCGCTCGAGACCCCGTAAGGTCTGTTGCGCTGTAGGCGGCGTTGTGACGACGTCATCACTTCTTCACAAGATAGAGCACCATCGAGCGAGAGTCCAGCGACACCCACACGAATTGATTACACAGATGATCGGGCAGGAGCGACGATCCGTCCTTACCGAACAGGGCCAAGCCGATACCGGCGTTGGTGTACGTGCGATGCATGTGCGGTGACTCAAGCAAGTGCGTATTGATCCGCAGATCCTGCACGCTCTCGATCTCTGTCTGTGCGTCATCGAGAAAACCAAGCAGGTGCACCTCGCGAAACTCCGCACCCGCCACAACATCCGCGCTCGTCACAAGCCGATACTCGTCGCCGATGTTGGTGCCATCCACATACAAGCCAAACATCTTCTCTCGATCAACCAAAAGCTGACTCATGTTTTCCCTCCTCTGATGAAATGTTCAATACGCGCATAATAACACAAAAAAGCTGTTTTGTCAACACTATTACACCCATTTAAGAGAAAAAACGCGATATTAAACTTAATTTAGCGCACCCATTTTGTCGCAACCCAGACAACACTTTCACATGCATCACAAACAAAAAATCACCTCAAGAACGGAGGTGATTCTAGGGATCCTAACTTATTTCTTCTGCTTCAGCACATATGACCCAGGACCCAGCTTTGCTGCTGCAAGTGAACTTGTCAGCAATACCAAAACGTATTCGTATCCACCAGCCTGTAGCGAAAATCCATTTCTACCATGGACCATAACAATCGCAAACAACATAATAACTGCGAGCAAGTACCCCGCTTTGTCTGTCCATATGCCGGCAATAAGAGCCAACCCACCAAGGAACTCAACGCCTGCTACCAACCATGCAATTGATGCTGGCAATCCGAGTCCAGCAAACATTGATACCACACCCTCGATACCATTTAACTTCTCCCAACCGTGCATCGCAAACACGACACCAACACCCAATCGGAGCAAGAGCAGCCCCACGTTCTTTTTATCCACCTTCATATAGTTTTTTAAAACATGTAAATAATTAACACTATTATATCACACAAAACAAAAAAACGCCCGCAGGCGAATTTTCAAAAACATGCTCAAGCATTATTCTGGGTAGACTTGATTTCCCTCATCATCAAACAAGAATACTGCAAGTGTCGGACACGATTGCGCAGCCAACAACAACATCTCATCATCAACAGCCTCAACATTCAACGCAGTTACGTTGATCATCTCCGATGTCTTCTTTCCATCCTTCAAAAGCATCACTGCTTTATTCTCTTCATCCATCTCAAACACTTCTGGATACACCACAACACATGATGCCGCACCGATACACAAATCACGGTCAACATACAAAGAAGCGATACTCCCCTTCTTTGAATTACTCGCTGTGACTGGAATTGGTTTTTCTGGTAGCTCGGAATTATCCATAGTATTTTTCACTATAAAAACGAATAAGCTCTTCGATCGCCGGAATAGACTCAGGATTTCCGATTCCAACCTTCAACTTCTTTTGAACCTCTTCAATATTTGCCGCACCTTCCAATACAGCCTCTTCTATATCATGGTCTGTGATATTCAAATCCTTATCAACAATTTTCGCACCAGCAACGACAATACGATCATGCTGTGCGGAATTTCTGAAGTAATTGTTCACAGATTTTCTAAATGCCTTATCAGCCAACACAGAACAATGAATCTTACGATTTGGCAATCCTCCAAGTCGCTCCATAATATTCTGCGGACGAATCTTCAGCGCTTCATCAATCTTCATACCACCATCTTCTGTAATCATCACACTGAACATTGACGTTGACGCGATCGCACTTCCACACCCAAACGTACGCCATTTCAATTCTGTAATACTATCTTCAACAACCTTAATACCAATCCACATCGAATCTCCACACGCAGGCGAACCTACCACACCCTCTGCATCAAACTCACCCTCCTCAGCCTTTCGCATTAACAAATTCTTTGGTCTGAAAAAGTGATCCTTCACGGTATCAGAATATACCCACGATTCCTTCGTGTTGGGGTTAACGACATCAGCATCCTTCAGCTGATCGTCTGTCATTTTAGTTAATCTATCTGCCATATTAGAGGTTAGAGGTTAGAGGTGTGAGAGCATGTCTAGAAATACTGCTCTAAACTCACCTCTCATGCCTCAAGCCTTATTCTTTAAGAAATGAGGTGTCTGTCCACCAACAAAAGCTTCTGGAAGTGCAATCTTACCTGCATCGTAACTATCCATGTCTACATCAATCGGAGATGTCTTTCGAAGCAATAAACAAATAGGTTTCAATACCTTGAGTGCATAATCAATATCCTCTCTCGTTGTTGAACGTCCTAATGAGAATCGCATGGATCCATGAGCAAATTCGTATGGCCGCCCAAGCGCAAGAATAACATGCGATGGATCAAGCGTAGATGAATCACACGCAGAGCCAGTAGAAGCCGAAACCCCATACTCATCCAAGTATAACAGAATCGCCTCTCCTTCAATATCTAGAATTGAAACATTCACATTATTTGCCAATCGATCAGTCGCATGACCATTCAATACCGTCTTAGGAATAGTCTTCAAAATCTGCTCAATCATGTAATTCCGAAGCTCACTTAGCCGAGCAACTTCCTCATCACGAGAAGCTTCTGCCAATTCAAGCGCAACAGATAACCCTACACATGCCGGAATATTCTCTGTTCCACTTCGCAATTTATTCTCCTGACCACCACCGAAGATAATTGGCTGCAAACGAATACCTCGTCTTACAAACAAAACCCCTGCACCTTTTGGTCCATACATCTTCGACGAGTTAATCGTCATCAAATCAACACCCAATTTTTTCACATCCAAGTCCAAGTACCCAGAAGCCTGACACGCATCGGTATGTAAGAACGGCGCATCAAGCGGCCCTCGTCCCCAGGCTTTTTTCTTCTCCTTAATTAATTTTGAGATTGCAGGAATATCCTGTACAACACCTATTTCATTATTCGCATACATCACAGAAACAATCACTGTCTTCTCATCAATCGCCGCATCCAACTCATCCACCTTAACTTTCCCATCGCGATCAACATCCACTAAAACAGTTTCGTGCCCCTCTCGTTTCAACTGCTCAACTGTATGCAATACAGCATGATGTTCGCTTGTAACAGTCACAACCTTATTCCCACGATCCTTATACTTTCGCACCACACCAAACAAAGCTAGATTATCTGACTCAGTCCCACTCCCCACAAATACAACTTCCCCAGTATTACAATTAAACACCCTCGCAACACGAGCACGGGCATCTCTCAACGCTTCTTTAGCCGCACGACCCTGCGCGTACAAAGCAGATGCGTTTCCAAAATGATCGGCTAAATATGGTTCCATAGCAGTTTTCACATCACTATGGACCGGCGTTGAAGCCGCATGATCCAAATAAACCCGACGCTTCTGCGCGGGCATATGATCCTCTAAATTAAATGTCTCTTCAGGCATGATTGATCTTTAGGTTCAAGACTCCTATACTATACATTCTAGTAACGAAAGTCAATACTCATATGCACAACGCAACCATTACAAAAAATACCATTATTGCCCACAATATACACAAGATCGAGGCTAAGATCGATGCATCCACACCATGTACATTTATCGCCGGACAATTCGTCATGGTGAACATCCCCAACGGCGACGAAACGGTTCCGCGTGCATTCTCTTTCGGACACGACTGCTCAGATCCCACAAAGATCGTATGGTACGTCAAAATTCTTGAAGATGAAGGAACAGGACCACATTACGCCTCCCCCTATTTCAAAAACTGCAAGCCTGGTGACACGCTAACATTCGATGCACCAGCAGGACGCATGACACTACCAACCGAACTTCCGGAACACATCTTGTTCATAGCAACCACAACCGGCATTGCACCTTTCCTCTCAATGTTACACGAAATCACTCAACGAAAACCAGATCAAAACGTCCAAGTCATATTTGGATGCCGCAACAAAAAAGATATTTTCGCCCAAGAGGAACTAACCAAACTCTCAGCCAAGCTTCCAAACCTGAAAGTAACCACAGCACTCTCAAAACCACTGGATGATTGGAAGGGCGCACGCGGACGTACCACAGATCACCTCGCGGGCGTCCCCAACAACGCATTAACATATCTCTGCGGAAACAAACACATGATCATAGATGCACGAAAGAAACTTACAACCCAAGGACATAACCCTACAAACATAAAATTCGAGATCTTTTACTAAATTAAAAAACACCCTGTCTCTAAGGGTGCTTTTTAATACAACACTTACAACAGACTCATTTGTACGTGTGTAGCCAACTCTTTTTCCTCCTCCGTAGCTTCCGGCATCGTGAAGTCAACAGGAAATGGCTTGATACCCTGCAGATCAGGATAAAACAACTGCTTATTTTTTAAACCAAATTCGAACACCTCTTTCGTAATCTTAACGTCATCCAAACAATACTTCTCAATTTTATCCCACTCACCTTGCTTATACCACTCAACCGCCTGCAAACCATGACCGCTCTTTGAATAATTGAGCGTAGCCTTTGCCACATCATCCAGCTTCAGCCGATGCCCCAAACCTTCTTTAATACAAACCAACAAGTCCAAATGTGGAATATTCCCAAGTGGACGAGGCGCATACTTTTCAAGCAGCGGCACATCAAAGTACTTCGAGTTATATCCTATCAAACGAGTAGCTCCATAAATATACGGCCACAACTTATCCAGCTCATCATCGCGAAAAGCTAAGTACTGATCCGCTTCGTATATATAAATTCCGACCAAAGAAATGTCCAGATCACGAGCACGCGAGCTCCCCGCTTCAGCAAACGAATTCTTTGTCTCAATATCAAATACTACGTCACTCATACAACATTACGACTAATAAATATCAGGATGTAGCCAGAAAAATCGCCGAGGCGATTTCCTAATCCTCATCGTCACAACAAAACTACAATGTATCCTCACCCTTCTTCCATCCAATAGGACACAATCCGCCATTTTGCAATGCCTCCAAAACACGAAGTGTTTCTTCAACTGAACGTCCTACATTCATATCTGAAACCAAGCTATATCGAAGCACACCCTCCGGGTCCACAATAAATGTCCCTCGCAACGCCTCTCCAGAATCCTCAACTAGCACACCGTAATCCCATGCAATATCCTGTGTCGTGTCTGCTAAAACAGGATACGTCACACTGCCTAAGTCACGCTCAAACCATACCTTATGAGACCATTCAGAATCCGTTGAACATGCAACCAACTCTGCATTTGCCTCCTTAAATTTGTCATGTGCATCTCCAAACGCTTTCAATTCCGTTGGACATACAAATGTAAAATCTCTTGGGTAGAAAAACAATACAACCCACTTCCCTTCAAAATTAGAAGATGAAAGCTTCTTAAACTCTTCCCCTTTTTGATATGCAGTCGCAGCCCACGCAGGAGCCGGCTTACCAACCTGTAACAGGTGAAATTCGTTTTCTTCTGTCATAATACTAATTTAACAATAATTCCTCTAACTTCGGCTTATCGAACCCTACAATAACTTCGTCACCGACAGCAATAACAGGAACCCCCATTTGACCCGACTTCTCAGTCATCTCTGCTGCTGCCTTTTCATCAGTAGAAACATCTACATCAGAAAATTCGATGTTATTTTCCTTCATCCACTCCTTCGCCATTTTGCAATATGGACACGTCGGCGTCGAGAAAACCTTCACTACTTTTTTTTCGGGCATATGCTCGTGTTTAGTGTAATAGATGATAAATATTAACCTACTCCAGTCTCTGAAGCAAATCTATTTTTTTCGCGCTCCGTATATCCAGAATACAATCGCAAATCCGCCAGCAACAATCGTCATGGAAAGGATCAGCCAATCAATCCATGTCTCTAATGAGATAAACTTCGATGAATATTCACCAGCCGTTCCCTTCGGGTTCGCCGTACCCAAACCAATATTAACACGCATAGGATCGGTGCCAGCAACCAACTCTTCACCGTCAGACAACCCATCACCATCAGTATCAAAAATCAACGGATCAGTTCCAATCTCCTTTTCCTTCACATCGCTTAAACCATCATTATCATCGTCATCGTCAGCATTGTCTCCTGTACCGTCACCATCAGTATCCTTCGTTTCATTTTCATCTAAAGGAAATGCATCTTCACTGTCAGGGACACCATCACCATCGGTATCATCTGTGTTAGGGTTCGTCTTTGCAGCAACCTCCTTACCATCATCCACGCCATCCTTATCCGAATCTGCAACCGTAGGATTTGAGCCAATACGCAGCTCAGTACTATCACTTAATCCATCACCATCAGTGTCTGCTTTCGTTACGCTGGTATTCCCATCATTCTCCTTTTTATCTGACAACGAATCACCATCTGTATCTGCATTTTGTGGGTTCGACTGAATCTGAAACTCAATCAAGTCACTTAGTCCATCACCGTCTGTATCGGCACGAAGTGGATCAGAACCAAACTGCGCTTCCTGCGCATCAGTCAAACCATCGTTATCATCATCAGAGTCTGCGTTATCACCTATGCCATCCAAATCAGCATCTCCCCACTCATTACCATTTGTAGGGAATAAATCTTGAGAATCATTAAACCCATCACCATCAGTGTCGGCTTTTACCGGACTTGTTCCTACGTCAATCTCTCGCTTGTCATCCCATCCATCAAGGTCAGAATCAGCCTTAAGCGGATTACTTCCATACTGTGCTTCCTGTGCATCAGACAAACCATCATTATCATCATCTGAATCATCCTCATCACCAACACCATCTCCGTCAGAATCACGATCAACAAAATACTCAGACGATATCGTTGCCTGCTCAATCTCTACAGTTGATAACGGTCGCTGAACACCACCATCGATGGCAACAGCATTCTTAATACTAATATAAATGTCGTGGGTTCCATGTGTCGGAGACCATTGCACCCACACCTGTTGAGCATCTTCAAAATCCAATCCATACACAGGAGCAGAACCAACCAAGGTACCATCTACAAAAAACTCAATATCACCAGAAAGCTGATCAAATGTATTATTAACAATAACCGAATAAATCTTTACACCGTCCCCCTCAAAAAAACTATTTTTTGAAAACCATACTCCCTTAGAACTCATGAACCCAACCTCCGCAGAAACAACCATCGGCAGCATCAACATCATGACACCCACCACAGCCGCAATTTTCGAAACCACATTTTTCATAGGAATGTAGTATAACAAAAAAGACCCGGAATGCCGAATCTTTTTTTATGATTTAGTACTCAGACGTTAAGCAACAAAAGTCCTAGCCCCTCCAACCGAGATCTTCAGGGCCAGTATCACTTGTTACTAACAAATGAATTGTGAAAACATTAGGCGGCCGTCGTCAAGTCGGAACCCGAGGATGGTCGTTAATGCTCCCTCCCTATCACGTTCGAAGCATAATTCTTACGAATCATACTCTTTCACGATAGGATCCTATAGTGAATTTTAATCTCCATTCACAACAAAATAAATTATTATGAAAAAGAGAGGTGGGTGATGATAATGGGGTGTTTTGCGCAATAAGCGCGTTGTGATAATGACCTCCCTCATCACCCATCTCTTCCTTTCATGTTGTAATAACACTTTCGCAATACACATTCAAGATGTGAACTGCGAAAGTGCTCCCTAACGCTCGGCATGCCGATTATGTTTCAGGGAGCGGAACAACGACCAGAGGAGGGACCTTACGGTACGAGACACCTCTTGAAACGCACAAACATGTTACACGCTTTAAGAGACGTTTCCGTGAAGTTAGCCGTAGCTAGAATGCAACACGGAAACGGAAGGAGGAGACATGAAATCAACAGGAGACACCTCACCAAGTTGTTAGTATTATTCATCAGAATAACGAGCAACTATAACACATTATAACGACCTTGTCAAGAGTAAATAGGCCTATTTTAGAGACATTTTACTAATTTGAGTCAAATATTCTCCAGCATTTTCGACAATAAAAAGCCCCGATTTCTCGGAGCTTAACTTACTCTGCCTTAGCAGTATCAGTCTCGTACAAGGACTTTGTTTCAGGATGATTCGCCTTGAGCCAATCAACCAATTTAATGGGCTTGCTATCATCAACTTTAATATAGTAGGAAGTGCCAACCCACGTTGCACAAATCTCCTTCAGATACACCTTCTTGGAGACATGCCGAAACATCACAAGCGCAGCGGATTCATTACGCTGACTCGCTACCCAGTCAGTCCCAGAAAGAGCCGATCGAATCTTACCAAAGCGCTTAGTGCCAATCTTAGCATCCGTCTTATCGATCAAATCCAGTACGGACACCGCATATGCAATATCACCAGGATCACCCTCCTTTACAGCACCCCCAAGCAACTGACTGATCAATGTAAACTGCTCAGAAGCAGAAGACGCAGCAGCTGTGGTCGTACGAACGTCCTGCACAATCTGATCAGAAGCCTCATAAAATTTGGATGTAACACCCGTAACATGTTCCATCACCTGAGGTGCCTTTTCATTGGCCATATCCACAAATGTCGTACCCTTCTGAACAAGCACATCAGCCTTCTCAGCATGAGCCACAAGAATGTGGACATTGTCGTCCAATCGAATAATGAACCAGATAGATGCTATCGTTACCGCCAAAGCGCACAAGGCAAAAAACAGCCTCCATACTCTCGCTTCCCAAATCGACATATCTTTATGAGTTCTGAACATTTTCTCCCCCAAATATAGACCTTGAATGACAATGAACGTGACTACAAAATATAACAAAAAAAGACGCCCTAGTCAATAGACAGGACGTCATACGCTAGAAAAAGTCAGCGAATGATTGCGGGCTCACCCACTTCCAGTACGAGACAGTAACGTCACCAGTCTCACGAAGACGACGATACCGACGACGTCGCTGGGCACACTCTTCCCAAAACTCACGACTTTCCGCATCAGAAGCCAGAAACTCAGAGTACGAAAGCCGCGATTTCTCACGAGCAGTCAACTCCCTGTACAACATCTGCTGATGCATGGTCAAGCGACTCTCCATATACCACCAATCACGAGGAGTATCGCCATCAGTCCAAGGATTACCATCAATATCAACCCACCAGAGCTCACCGTCACACTCTTCAATGTAGCGACCGCGCGCATACATCTTGAGCTCATAATACGAACCGGCGCCACATTTCAAAGAAACCTGCTCGACGCGCGGATCAATGTCAGACTCATACTCGAGATCACGAAACACACCAGTCATGTCAACCACAAAGCGATCGAATACCGAATCATCGTAGCCGCTCTCAGGATACCCGAAGGTAACCCGATACAACACGCCAAAACGGTCATTACACAAGACAAACCAGCCCTGTTTCGTTCGCGAATCCACCATGTGATTCAAATCGCTCCACACGCTGTCCCAACACCTGCCATGCTGCTTGGCGAGCCAGGCATTCAAGACAGAAGAGGCGTTCCACGCATCATGTTTCGCGCTACAGTGCCTCCAAGACATCCGCGCAGCGGAAACCACCACGTCGCATTCATCCACGTCAGACTCATACGCATACCGCGCAGAGCGACACGCATTACGAACACGTTGTCGTTCGCTTCGTTTCAGACTCTTCTTGTACTGCTTATGCGCTTCCAAACGTCCACCCTCGAGAAGGGTGCGAACCAAATTCTTCGTAGCCATCAGATACCTCGTTTAAAGTTCTGACATGGTGGGCCTCCTTGTATGTAATTAAAGTAAATGAACCTTTTAAAATATAGCAATATATCAACGAGATGTCAATACGTATAAACAAAAAAACGAGCACCCTTAGGTGCTCGCATCAGTCATCTTGACTAGCCCTCGACAGCAGTTGCCGGACCAAGGTCCATTCGCGCCAATGCATCTGCACCAGCATCTTCACTCACCGCACTGGCCGGAACATCGGCAGGAGCAGTCAAATCGACACCGCCCGGATTCGCGGGGTCATATCCAAGCATGGTAGCCAAAGCATCAGCTTCAAGAGCCTCAGTTTCAGCGCGAGCAGCTTCGCGGTCAATCGCGCCACCAGCACGTGCATCGCGAGCAGCTCGCGTACGACCTTTCGCCATAGCTACTTTCTCATCGAGCTTCTCGGCCAGCTCACCGAGACCCATACCAGCAGGATTGAACGCCTCAGAGCTTGCGAGCTCAGAAAGCTCAGCCTCAGCCTCAGCCATCTTCACACGGCTCAACTGACGCTTGATACCTTCGATATCACGACGAACCTGCTTCACGTAATCATCACGCTGACGCGTAAGCTCCAGATACTCCTGCTCTTGTGCCTGCAGCTGATCCTCATTGGACACCCGATCTTTTTCGAGCTCCTGAAACTCGAAGGCGAGCTCACCCGCTCGAGTCATGTTCTTGACCTTGACGGCAGCATTGACCTTAGCCTTCAGAACGGCAGCACGCTTCTTGCCTCGCTCCATCTGCATCTTGAGACTTTCGATCATACCAGCAAGTCGATGAAGTCCCTTGTTGAACTTCACACGAGCTTCCTTGGACTCCTGAATCTTCACCTCAAGCAGTGCCTCAGGATTCGCCATTTCAGCGGCTCCGATCAATCGCAGCCACCAACCTTTTACAAGATTCCACAAACGTCCCATGAACATCTCCTGGTCGAACAACTACGTTCGAGAGCAATTACTTTTCAAAAAACCAAAGCAAATATACCAAATCTTCAATCATTTGTCAACACCCACTTGGTCTATATAATACGATCATTTTAGCGAGTAAGAAGACAAAAACTATCTAACGTAAGAAAAAAGCACTCCGACGTATCGGAATGCTCTTGAAACTGCTATTGAAAATCGCGATGTGCAGGACGAATCCTACGAGGCAAGCGCCGTGCCGCACGCTCACGTCGGTTTTCGAAATTACGCGGCTTGATGGGTTTTTGGCGCTCTCCTACCCAACCTCCATCACGGCGATAACCAGCTCCGGTAGCCTCCAACTTCTTTGTAGAAGAAAGCTGCAAATAGGGAATCAAAGCTCGCATGCTAATGAAAGCGTATTCCCCTTCAATCTCACAGATATAGCCATGACGAATACCACGTCTATCACAGTGATTAAGAGAAACGGGAGCACTCTCGATACGAAGTTCAGAATTCCTCCCACGCTGACGAACTTCACGCAACAAGCCCACAAAATCCGTCGAGGACCGAACGAGCACGAACGGCACGGAGAAATACGTATCATACTTATAAACGAGACTAGCCAGACTCGGCGCAAGCACCAACCACGCATTCTCTTTGCCAACCACACGCGCCTGCTCACACAGACGTGCCCACATCGCTCCATTTTCGGAGCGAGAATCATCACTCATGAATTCTCCTTAAAGAACATTCATCTACGAAACCAATACGAAAAGATATCAATCTACTCATATTGAGCTCATAAAAAGATTTGGTCTGGTGTGTCCGTAAACACACCAGACCATACAACTAATTCCCAGACTGAAACTGCCGCTGCAACTTCCAACCCAAGGCATTCCACAACCGCAGGTCGTATTCGCTCAACGGCACATCCGCAACCCACGAACTCGAGTACTCCGTGCGGTAGTAGAGGTTGATGTAGGTAGAACCGCTCCGCTCCAATCCTCGAAACGAACGATACCGCGACACCTGCTTACGACCCCAGTACAGCGTGGTCTTGTATGTGTTGTAGTCCAACACAGACACCACCATACAACCGCTGCGATGCAGATCGAACGCCTGAACCATCTCCTCCTCGACCGTCTGCTCGCGCAGCATCGGCTCCGGATCGACGCAGTACTGCTCCAGCACCTCCTCCCACTGTTGCGCGGTGAGCTGCTCCTGGAAATCGTAGTCCGACTCGGAGAATTCCTCCTCCTGCCAAAACAACTTATTCCCAGATGTGACAATCGAGCGACCAGCCAGCCATCTGTTAATATCAGCCCACTTCCGACCACCCTCCCGACGATAACGACGGATCACTCCATCATCATCACGCAGACGCGTTGACTCGTGGCAACACCACTCGGGCTTAACGACATTCCGATCAAAATCACGGAGAATCGCCGCACCCATGCGCGTACGCGAGTCGAATGCACGGCTCAGCTTCGAACGAAGCCGGTCGAGTTTCACCCCCTCGTGCTTCTTCGCCAAAATCCATTGATCCATTATTCCGTAGTTGTACGATGCACCACCTTCCAACCACACCCAGCGAGTACGATCCTCGAAGTCAACACCTTCATCCCAAATCTCGGGATCACGAACCAACTCCTTGCACACGCGACGCCGAACTTTGCGAGTCCGACGACGCTCCTCTCGCTTGAGAAAAACCTGCTCTCCGTGACGATACTCAGCAGCGAACGTATCCCTCAGCATCTTCGACAATACAAACTCCTTATGAAATTATATGACATTAACGAGCAACTGCCTGCCGATCAAAATCCACCCAACAGGTGAACATCTGCATCTGTATTATTACTTCCTCCCTGTGTAAAGATCTCTTTTGAACAGTCGATGAATCAACCGCTTAAAAAAGATTCCATCAGCCGCCGTAGCAGCTGATGGACACCCATCAATATCTTCACGCTTCAAACGGTCAGAGCATCAAGTTCGGGCGATGAAACTGTTTTCAATAAGAGGCTAAACAAGGTCGAAAACGAAACCTTGTACGCGACGACTACTTCGAGCCATCACCCATGGCCGGCGGCCGTCTGCTAAATCTGGGTACAGGCGTGAAACTTCACGATAAACAACTCCTTCTTCCTGTTGCTGGTGCGCCTGGATGGACTTGAACCATCGACCCCTGGCTTATCGGGCCAGTGCTCTAACCAACTGAGCTACAAGCGCATTCTCTTACCAGCCACTGTGCTCTCTCATCTCAGAGAGATACCCGGCCCACACTACGTCTGGGGGATCGATGTGGCGAATATGACGCCATTCATACTCATCCCACATATTGTCCACATCGTTCGCTTTCTCTGCCACCGCATCCTCCACCGGAAGATTTTCATAATACGGTGCATCATCAGTATTTTCCCCATCAACAAAAGGATGGCAGGTCGTGCAATCATCTTCCCGACAAGGAATGTATCCTCGCTGGTAATAAATTGCCCTTCTCAACTTCGCTCGTTCTTTCACTGCACCAACGCCTTTTCCAAGGCGCTCATCCAGAAGAACAAGACGCTCCGCACTCGAAGCAAACCGATACGCATCCGAACCGAGCGACATACCCAACATACAATCTCCCCCTTCTTTAACTGGAGCCGAAAGTCGGATTCGAACCGACGACACGTTGATTACAAATCAACTGCTCTACCAACTGAGCTATTCCGGCTTTGGAACATGACAAAGAGGTGAATCCCGGATTCGAACCGGGGACCATCAGGTTAACAACCTACCGCTCTACCACTGAGCTAATTCACCTTTGACTACAACATCGACAGGTTACACCATCGAAAGTTTTGCAAAAATAAAAAGAAACACATGATGTTCTTGAATCCCCTCCTCGCAATCCGTAATACATTACGAACTATGAGCAAGGGAGGTGTTACCGTAATAACACACTCCGAAATGTAAGGCCGTTGGGAGGGGGGTCTCTCACCGAAGCGGACCCCCCTCCCAAAGCACTGTGTTTTAATTAGCGATCACGAACTCTTGTGCACCTGTGCAACGAAAAGGTAGTACTACCAACTCAGTCACATACGACGCACTCCTGCATACCTTAGTATGACTTCGTACGAAGCCATACTGATCCAATCAGCTCTCACACACGCAGGCATCATACCAACACGCACATGGTGTCACAAACCAATAAGGTAATCCTGTAAACGTCGCTCAAACAACACTTACAGAACTGCAGATACATATAGATGGAACACTTTTCGCCTGATGCATGCCTGCACACTCACGAAACCACCAATACGGGACATGTAAATAATCGGTGGCTAGACGAACGAACTGCATGCAGTCCATTCGCCCACCCACCCCCGACCAAGATCTCCCCCCTCGAACCGGAGAAGACTCTATTAGACCGGGCCGGATGAGGGCGGACGAACTCACAAAGTCGCACTAAATACGACTCCCCATCCGTAATCCGAAACCGAAGCTCCAGATGAAATCTATGAAGTGGACATTATATATCCATTTCAGCTTCCTCCAAAGGACAAGTGCCCCAGCTGAAACGGATACATAATATCATTTGTAAATGCGAGTTAACGCATATCTTGAAATGAGTATCACCATCATCTCAAGGTATGGGGCAGCTTCTTGCTGCCCATCAGCCTAGTGCACCGTCGAACCCCGATTTGCCTCCACACACGCCCGGGATGAAAAATGGACGCCTCCTCGACTATCAACCCAATGGGATCGACGGTTTCGAGTTGGTTGTGGTAGAGCCCTCCGCTGGCCGACAACCGTCGACTCGCGTCCGGGGTTTTTGTCAGTGCACGTGCCGCCATTGTTTTCGCTCATCTGTCCTCCTATATCCATGTACCTTTGCGGAACATGGGGTAGCGAATACAAAAATAACAATACCACATGGTGCAGATCCTGTCAAGGGTTTCCTTACAGATACAGTTAGATTACACATTCACCTTGCTAAATTTAGCATAATCAATCAAAATATTCTGTTATATTTTAGTAAATGTTATAACTTCTAGACAACAAAAAATACTCCCACAAAATGAGTACATCTTAAAACTACAAATAATTATGATGAAATCAAGGACTGAATATCCCGTTCGGTCATGTCCTGAGCAGAAAAACCAACAACCTCCCCATCGCGATTTATCAATACATGTGTGTTCGTATATCGAACCCCAAACAAATTTGAGACAGCACCTGTCCGATCATATGCTATTGGATACAAAATACCACGCGAGTTCACAAACTTTTCCACAGCAGCATCACTCTCTCGCAAATTAATACCAATTACCTCAACATCATCGCTGTACATATCATACAATTTCGAAAGCTTTGGCATAGATCGCTGACAATTATGACACCACGAAGCCCAGAACTCTACAATAATGGGTTTCTCTCCCCGAAAATCAGCAAGCCTGACTTCTCCACCGCCACGAAGTGGCAATCTAAAGTTTGGTGCTAACTGAGGTTTAGCTGTTGGTACTGCCGCAGTACCAGCAGAACGAGATGCAATTGCACTCTGATTGCTCGTGCTAAACAAAAGATCCGAATGGCCACCTCCTGACGTAAATCGCATTGCACCCAACACAAAGCCCATCAGCAACAACATAGCACCAATAAATTTTATTCCTTTCATATATAAAGAATAAACTTACAAGAAGTCCAACAAACCATCATAGCTGATAAATGATAGCCATGGGTACACAACACCAAACCAAATCTGCAACTGATCAGTCAAAACAAGATACCCCAGAATAATCAAGAGTACACCACCAATAATGGAAATGATATTCAGGAATTTACTAATCTTCTTAATGTACTGGCTCGCATGACCGACCCCAGCTGCTATCAACAAAAAAGGAATTGCAAGCCCCAATGAAAAGACACCCAACAAAAACGCACCGCCTGCAACGGTTGCAGATGAAGAAGCTAACAATAATATCGAGCCAAGAATCGGACCAACACACGGTGTCCACCCAAACGCGAATGTCGCACCAAATATAAGTGAGCTCGTCGGTGAACCTGGCTTCAACCACGCAGCAGCATGCATCCGCTTTTCATTTTGGAGAAAGTTAAATATCGGCAACTTAGAAGCACCAACCATAAACAGCCCAAATATAATCACAAACACCCCACCAACACGACTCAATATCAAACGATACTTAATCAACGCAGAACCACCAAGCCCGAACAAGCTTCCCAACACAATAAAAACAAACGAAAATCCAATCACATACAACAAACCATTCATGAAAATCTTCCGTCGAGCCGAACCTGCTTTCTCCGGATCCTTCAAATCATCAACAGACACCCCACTAATAAACCCCAGATACGCTGGCACAAGCGGCAATGTGCACGGCGCAAGAAAGGTGAACAGCCCTGCGATAAACGCAGGTACAATCAATGAACCTATTTCCATACTCAATTATTAATTAAATCCTGAACCCGCGTGCGAGTTTCCTCAAGATCCATAGGACCTCGACGATGAGTCACTACATAGCCATCGCGATTGACGAATAATGTCTCCGGCATCGAAATACCATCTATAGATGTATAAAATGAATCATCCGGATCAAGCAACATAATCATCCTCCCTGTCACCCCCAGGCCATCCGAATACTTTTTTGCTGTCTCCAAAGATTCTTCTCTGTTAATGGCTACGAACACAACCTCATCACCAAAAGTCTCCTGTACAGCCGCAAAATCACGCAACTCCTTCTTACA
>CAZHXK010000003.1:0-11690 GCA_964536565.1 uncultured Gammaproteobacteria bacterium | reverse complement strand
ACAAAACGGACACCAAGCCGCCCACGAATTCACAACTAATGGCACTCCTATCAAATCATCTGAAGAAACCTCATTTCCTTCATAATCTCGCAACGTAAAACTCGGCATCTGTTCCATCGCATCAGCAGAGTATTTCTCAACTGAACCTCTCAACTTAGAGAAGAAAAACAAACCACCCACCAAAACAATAACTAACAATGCAAATACATATTTCTTCATACTACTTGAGTACTTCCGTGTCAGGATGAGCCGCAGCCCAACTGAACCAATAATTAGGAAATGGATTGATGCGTGTTAACGCTCCTCCGCTCCTTTCAAACAACCGAACCACATCTTCATCTGACACATACTGAGCAACAATCGTCTTCCCTGCAAACTCATCGACAACCTCGCCAGCCTCTTTAATCGTAGCCGGATTATATGCCTTCGCTTTTCCATCAATCACCAATCCCAAAATCAACGTTTTATTCGGTAACCTATCATCACGATTATTCACTGGAACAATAATCTGACTATGATCGGTGTAATACCCCTGCGATCCATACGGATCGTATCCATACAAACGCTTGAGCCCCGTGTCCTTCGACAACACCTCCCCTTCCGGATACGTGTTCTTCCAAACACCAAACCTCGTCATGTCCGAGGGCAACACCTTCAATTTTTCACCGGCCAATTCTCCTCGAATTCCCTCACCCAAAACCTGAGACCAATATGTATCCGTTTTTCGGTCATACATCACTAAGTTCGACTGCCACAGCTTTCCCGATGTACCAAACTCAACCCGCTCTCCCTGAACCAGCGGATCAAACACAATTCCCGAAAAACATAACGGGCAATACGTCACCAACACGCGCTCATCATCAAAACTATCATTCACAATCTCATGCCACACCATAATCTGAAACGGGTAGAATCTATCAATACCATTCATCGACACCGCAATCCCCGGCTCCTCGTCTGAAATAAAATCAGCCTCTTCAACCGAAACAAATTTTGGATTATCAATGGAAGGAATACCATCCTTATCCGGACCACCTCCTATAATCTGATCCAATGGAACAAGATGTCGCACGCCGTTTGTCACTTGCACCGTTCGTGGTTCAACAAAACTCGCACCCGAATCATCAATTGAATCACTACGATCAATATCCGCGACACGATCAACAGACTCTTCTTCATTGTCCTGTATTACCGGCATCTCCACCACGACTTCTTCCACAGAGTTAACATAGTATAAAAAACCACCGAACCCAGCGAGCAATAAAACCACGATCACAATTCCGATAATTGCATGTCTGTTCATACCGTATGCTTATTAATCAAAGCGATAACATCCTTAACCACAACGTCATCATAATTAATCTCATAACAAATCTTCTGCCCATTCCTCTGACGATTCACCAAGCCAACCAACTCAAGTAATTTCAGTTGCTGTGATGCAGCAGGAACTGAAATCGTCATGATTCTCGCTAATTCAGTCACACAAATATCATTTCCAGCACACAAAGAATAGAAAATACGAAAGCGAGTCTGGTCGCCAAGCGCATTAAACATGCGAAGCAATCGATCGTCAGTTTTCTGAAAGTTTTTCTGAAGCTCCGCTATAATGAGATCTGAATCCATAGTTAAATGATTAAGCAACTACTTAATAGTCTAGCACAGTTTAATATACTAGCAATGTGGATAACATTTGCTATATCTGCCTCAGTACAGCGCGGGCGGGCGATCCATCCAAACCATCTAGCCGCAGCGGCAAACCAATAAACTCATACGAACCCTCAGAAGCATCCGATAAATTCAGTCCCTCAAACACAACCACCCCTGCCCCCAACAACGCAGTATGGGCCGTATTGTCTTCCAACCCCTTTTTCTTTATCCCTAAGGAATCTAGACCAAACAACATAACTTTTCTCTCAACCAAGTACTCTGCAGCATCTCCAGTAAGATATACATAGTCGTCATACCATCTATCAAAACCTCGTTCCGAATTTCGAGTCTTACACAAAATTCGCTCATTCTGTCGAATATCGTGCTTCTCTAAATCCGCAACTGAAATCCCTTCCCGCACCTCTGTCATATCCAACACCCTGCATTCTCCAATCAATCGAGCTAGCAACAATTCACCAACACCAACACCCTCAGCAAACACATGCCGAGGTGCATCAACATGCGTTCCTGTGTGTGAACCAATCGTAATCAATGAAATGTCAGAAGTCGCAGTCTGTATCGCCTCAATCTCCAATTTCGGATTTCGAGGATACACAGGCATCCCTTCATACAAGCGCTGTGATATATCTATATAGTTCATATTATCCAATCAATGATTTCCAGTCTTTCACAAAACGTTCAATTCCTGTTTGAGTCAATTCCCACGCATCCACTTCATGTTTCAAATTAAATGACTCAACAGGCCCGGACAAATCCAACTCCTCAAATGCAATCCCAGAAAGATATGTCTTTGGACGCTCATACGGGCCAGACAACTGCATACCCTTCCTCCCCCACAGTTTCAACATCTTCGAGGGAACCGTCACAATATCGCACCCCATAGCCATACAATGCATAAGGTGATCATAACTACGAATCGACGCCGCCAACACCTGTACATGCGAATCCTGCTCGCGATACATCTTCAAACAATTAAAAATTAAATCCAAACCATACTGACCGATATCATCCAACCGACCAATAAACGGCGAGAGAAACACATCACCCTTCTTTGCCCCCTTAGTAGCCGCATGAACCGCCGCAGCCTGCTCCTGCGTAAACACCAACGTCATATTCACACGCAACCCCGCCTGTGTTAATTCGTGCGCTGCCTGCAAACCCTCTTGTGTTGTGGGCAACTTAATATGCGCCGTCGAAATCCACTCATTCAGACGCTTCCCCTCCTCAACCATTTCGTCAGATGTTGTATTATCATCAGCATACACTTCAACAGAAACGGATTTCCCCGGCATGAAACTCGAAACCTCCTGAACAATCCCTTTGTAATAGCTGTAAATGTCATCACGTGAACACGTTTTATTCGCATTCAAACACTTCTTCACTTCTGGGTTTTTAGAAACCAAAGATGGATTCGTCGTTTGTCCATCCAAAAAACCAATCTTATGAAGTACATCCTTCGAATCCTCAACATCTCCGCTGTCGAGAAAAATCTGCGTCCTAAGATTATCTGGTCTCATCATATTATTTTGGCTTGTCGCCACCTGTTACATCGTGCCCCCCAAACTGATTTCGCAATGTCATAATTATTTGCGCCTGATAATTCGGGTTGGATTCGCTGGCAACACGCGCATTCACCGCCTCATGAATCACCTTATCCTCAACCCCCAACTCATGTGCAGCTCTACTCGTCCACTCACCCTCACCCAACCCATGAGCTGTTGCCGAAACCTCCTCCAGATCATCACCAAATTTTGCAAACCCATTCTCCATCCATCCAATCAATGAAGACGTAATCACACTCCCGTGGTTGTACACATGTGCAACATCCTTCAGTTTCAAATCAAAATCACTCGCACGCATAATATCAAATCCCTCAGCAATCGACTGCATCATGCCATACTCAATACCATTATGAACCATTTTCACAAAATGCCCAGCCCCGCCTTTACCCATATATCCATACCCCTCCTCAACACACATCTCGCGAAATAATTCCTCATACTCATCATACAATGCACGATCACCACCAACCATCATGCATGCACCATTGCGAGCACCAGCTGGGCCACCAGAAACCCCCACGTCTAAATATCCAATTCCCTTATCAAATAAACTCGCATGTCGACCAACAGAATCAGCAAACGGAGAATTACCTCCATCAATTATCACATCACCTTTATCAACAAACGAAATCAACTCATCAACCACATCATCAACAAACTTCCACGGAACCATAATCCAGATGAGTTTCGGAGATCCCTTGAGCCTGGCAACCAAATCACCATACGACGTCGCACCAACAGCTCCTTTACACACAACGTCATTTATAGTCTCTTGATTCACATCATACACCACAACGCGCCAATCATGCTCAATCAAATTCTCGACCATAGCAGCACCCATTTTCCCCAACCCAATATATCCAATTTCTTTTTCCATAGTACATCCTTTCTAAATATCTGAGGCTTTCGAGCCTTTTTTATAAACTTGCAACGGAACATTATTCTTTGACCAACCATTCACAATCGGCGTAATAAAACGCCACGCCGCCTCAACTTCTTCACTGCTGGTAAATATAGTCTGATCTCCCACAATACAATCATGCAAGACGCGCTCATACGCATCAGGCTCATAGCTATCCAACACATCCCCTGAACGATCCAAGTCATGCGAAAAACTCAACGCCCGCTCCTCCAAAACAAAATCAAATCCCGGCTGCTTCGCCCAAAAAGAAATGTCGATATGTTCATCAGGGTGAATCGAAAATGTCAGGTGCTGTGGATAATGCTGATCATCTTTCATGTCACACACCTCACACTCGTGAAAATATAACGTCACATCCGTTCGTTTCTCCTTCAATGCCTTCCCTGCCTCAATAACAACAGGAACACCACGCATCTTCGCCGTCGAAAGCTCAGTTTCAATTCTAAAAAAAGTCTCAGTTTGCGAACCCTTCTTCACGCCTTTAGCCGAACCAAAACCTACATATTGAGCACGCACCTGCGTTTTCTTCGAAGATTTCTTCAAGGATTTCAAAACTGAAGCGCGAGCCTTCCTAATTGCATTCGCATTCATTTTTCGTGGACGCTCCATCGCCACAAGCGCCAACATTTGCAACGCATGATTCTGCCCTACATCCCGTAACGCACCAACTCCATCATAAAACGACCCTCTATTTTTTACATCGATCTTCTCATGCAAACGAATCTCAATACGACTAATATATTTCTTACTCCACAATGGTTCGAACATAATATTCGAAAACCGAAACGCCAAAATATTCTCCACCATCTCCTTCCCCAAATAATGATCAATGCGATACACCTGTTCCTCCTTGTACAATTTCGACAACAATCGATCCAACTTCTGTGCAGATTTTAAATCATTCCCAAACGGTTTTTCAACCAACACACGCGCCCACCCTGTTTTTTTTGAACACGGCTTGGACAATCCGGATTTTGCAACAAATGTAAACATCATCTCGTACAAAGAAGGAGGTACAGCCAAATAATATAACTTATTAGAGCACTGACCAAAACCACCCTCCATCTCTTCAACGCGCGCTTTTACATCTTTATAAAAACTCTTATCCGAAAAATCTCCACGCATGTAATAAAGATGTTTCAAAAAAGATTTCAATTTCGCCTCACTATGCTTGTGTTTATTTTTTTTTACCACCCCTGAAGCAAATGCACGAAATTCTCTATCCAACATCCCGCCACGAGACAAACCTAAAACAGCATATTTTTTCGGCAACAAATCTTTTACAAACAAATCAAAAAGTGCTGGAATCAATTTCCTCTGCGCCAAATCACCCGTCGCACCAAACAAAACAATAATAGTCGGTTCCAATCCATTCATAATTCTTATTTCATTTGTGGGCCGATAAGCCCACAATCAAACAACAATTATTTTCCTTTAATAATTCTACCCAATCGAACAGGCATCATCATGAGCGCCATCAAAATAGCAAACAACATGATAAAAATACCAGTCAAAATTTTGCCAACTCCAACCAACTTCAATTGCATTAACTCACTTGGATATTGCTGCAAACGAACTAAATCCTGAGACATTTCAGAATCTGTCGCCGCACCATCACGAACAGCCTTTGATTGGCTGAAGTATTCTGCTTGAAGCGCATGATAGTTCGCTTCCTCCGCTACAACTTGTGTATGCATGCTTACACCTTGGTAAGCATACCACGCTGATGCCACAATAAGCACCAACATTACAATCATTAAAGGCCCTTTCTTCATATGCATGAGGGGTTATTGGTATATATTTTTACTTCGTCAACAACGCTTGTACGACCAACTTCTTCATGTCGTCTATTGATTCTGCAGCATTCATTTCATCAGCCGTAACCAACAGTGTCACCTTATTACCATCAACAAAAAACAGTGCAGGCAACGAATCAGAATTTTCTGGAAATCTTTTACGAAACTCATCTCGATGTAAAAAATCCACCTCAAAATCCAAACCTTCTATGAATTTCCACCAATCCTCTTTCATCCAAACAGAGCCGTATGTAATCTTACACAAATTACACTCATACGTATCAGGCGAAAATGTTTTATGCAGCGCTCCTGCAATATCATTAAAAACCCCGCCATCCGCATTATATACAAATAAAAGTGTTTCTTTCATATCACGCTAGATTATCACGACCCCACTTCAAACTTGTCGACACCCATGCTAATTCATCCAAAAATTTCTGTGATCGCTTAGACGCCTTCTCATCAACCATATTTCCAGATTCATCAAAACTCTTACTCACAAACGGAAACTGCAAATCAGTAAATGTTACCATCAAACCCAACTCCCGTACCATTGGCACCATAGATTCAATCACCCGAGTCCCACCCCACGGCCCAGCAGACACACCAACCAATCCGACAGCACGATGAATATATTCCTTAAGTAGCGTATCCATAAATGTCTTCAGCGTTCCTGGAAATGAATGATTATATTCTGGCGCAATCACCACAATACCGTCTGCCTTTAAAACAGCCGCCTGCCACTCAGGTACACTACCAACCGCTTCAGTTCCATACTGATTTTTTGGCAATTCCATATCGCGAACATCAAACAACTGTGCTTCCATATCATCTCGTCTATTGATCTGCTCTACAACAAAATTCGCTACATGCTCCGAAGAACGACCTACCCGAACCGTTCCTAATACTACGGGTATAAAAAGTTTTTTCATATGATCCTATTCATTAAGTTTTTTAGTGAGCTCTCCTGAATCATGTATTTTTTTAAGATCATCGTACCCCCCAACAAACGTGTCCCCCACTACAATCATTGGAACTGTTCTCCAGCTATACTTCTCCGCAAGCTCCTCTCGTAATTTCATGTTCTTCTCTACATCTATCTCCTCGAAATCCGCACCAACAGAAGTCAAAAGACTCTTTGCTTTTGTACACCACGGACAATAACTTGTTGTATATACTTTCACCTGAGCCATATGTGTATAAGTTTAAGTAAGTGCTTAAGTATAACACAGATCAATGTATACAAAAAACCGCCCAATAAGGCGGCGTATCTATCGCGTACGACCCTCTGGATCATACACACGACTGGAAGACGAAATCACGATGTACGCTAACAGTGTAAACACCGTAGCAGTAAAAACTAAACGAGCCAAGAGTAACTCCTAAATAGTACCAAGAGGATCAAACGGCGCAACAACACAGTTCTCATGCCTTTCTCCTTTCAATGAACACAAGTAATTCTATCAACTTACACCCTAGCCGTCAAGACACCTACAATCACGAGGATTTCTTCCGAGAGGAAATCTGAACAGTTTTACGAAGACTCAAAAAACCTATTACCAAAACGAACAAGCCAACCCCTCCCAACCCACCAGATTGATACCATCTCGAACGTGCGTTATCAATGCGAGCTTCCTCAGGGTTTTCAGGGTTATATAAAACGTTCACCGTCTGGCCGATAATATAATCATTGCTATCTGTCGATGAGATAATATTCTCAAATGTAACTGCTACACCCCCAGCTGGTACATAAGAAACAAAAGGCGAAAACACAATCATCTTAGAACGATTAGGACGAGCGGACAACTCCTTCTTAACGACTGACACAATTTCTCCCTGAGCACGCACAGCAGAATCTAAAAAAACATCCGTTTTTGTAAATGAGAAGTATGCACCAACTAGCATGCCACACCCGACAAGAATAAAAATCGTTCCGACAAGAATATTCGTTCCCGGACCATGAGAAGAACCACTAAAACTACTGTTATTTGACTTCATATATTTTGATTACGATACATAATTATACCACACCTTTTAAATACGCTTTACGACGCTTCTCCGGCAATTTCTCTATCGCGTAGCGCAACATCGTCCGTGGCATGGTTGCATAACTCTGCACCAAAAATTTCTCCATAACCTTAACATCTCGCTTCCCCACTTCACGTAACATCCATCCAACAGCTTTATGAATCAAATCATGTTCGTCATGAAGCAGTATTTTAGCTATCCGCAACGTATCCTGAAACTGATTCTCTCTGATAAACGCATGCGTCGCAACAATTGAAATCCGACGTTCCCACAAGTTATCAGATTTTGCAAAAGTACTTAAAATAGCTTTCTTTCTATCCAACAAATACACCCCCACAATCTTATCTGCGCTCAAATCAACCAAATCCCAATTATTAACATACTGAGCCTGCGTAATATAAAAATCGTATACTGTCTTCCTCACTCCTTTACTTCCCTTCTCAAAACGTTCAATAAGCATCAGTAGCGCACATAAACGCTCGTCATGATACTTCGAATGCAACAACTTCTTAATGTCAGTGAAACTCATGTCCCAATATTTTTTTGCGATAGTTCTCGTCTGTGGAACAGTCAATCCCAAAAAAACATCACCTTCACCATACGACCCCTTAGAAGTTTTAAAAAACTTCTGCATCACTTTATTTTTTCTATCATCTTTAAGCGCGCGCATCGCACGCTCGACTTGTTTCAATGTATGCATCTCAATTCAAAATTACAAAGCCAGCGTTCAGTAACGTCGCAAACATAATCCACGCCCAATACGGAAGCAGCAAATAGTACGATTTAGTATCGTATTTTCGCAGCATCATAAGCAACCCGAACACAATCACATCCATCAACACAATCATCACGAGCGCCGCCACTGTAGCATGAGCACCAAAAAATACTGGTGTCCATAACGCATTCAGAACCAACTGCATGTAAAATAACTCAAGCATCTTTTCTCTGACCTTGGACTTCTTCATCGAGTACAATCGATACCACGCAATACCAATAAAGGCATACAACACAAACCATACTGGCCCAAACACCCAGTTAGGTGGTGCAAACACCGGACGCACAAGAGAGGCATACCATCCATCAATAGATCCAGCTGTTGAGAAGCCTCCAAAAAAACCAACCGCTTGCACTGCAACAACAAACAGCAGCGCATGCATGTAATTAATCCTCCTTTTCATAGAACTATATTATGTAGTAGCTTCAAACCGCGCGCTCACCACATCCCAATCGATGGACTTTTTGAATGCTGCAATATACGATGCTTTATCCAATCCGTAATCTGTCATAAATGCATGTTCCCACATATCCATAACGACAAGCGGCGTGCATCCGCTTAAGTGATTTGTTCCATGCTCATCAATCCACACATTGAAAATCTTGTTTGCTACTTTGTCGTAATATGTCACAACCCAGCCGATTCCTCGCAGAGATGCCCGCTTCGTAAAATCTTCTCCACACGCTGCTGCATCTCCTCCAAATGAATCCGCCATAGCCTTTGCTAAATCCGAATCAGGCTTATATGCACCCGGTGTTTTTGACATATTCTCAAAATACAACTCATGCAAACGCATACCATTAAACTCCCACCCAAACCGACGCGACAGTTCGTTGTATTCAGGAGTTCCCTTTTCCAAATTCGGCAATTTCTCCAAAAGCGTGTTGGTATTTTTAACATACCCCGCATATAACTTGAGGTGATTACCAAGCATGGTTTCAGAAAAACCATCCAACCCCATAAGGCTAGAAAAATCTCGTTCTTTGTACATATTCTATTGAATTAATTTTTAGGTAGAAATTAAGTATATCGTATTGACACCGTAAGTAAAATCTGATACATTCCATCAGCTCATTACCTAGGAGAAATAATATCCAAAAGAACTTTTATTGCTGGATTAGTTGTTGCCGGATTGGTCGCATTCTACATGGGTCGCTCAAGCGTTCTACATAACTCAGCTAAACAAGCGACACCAAAGGACCTCAGTGGAACAATAACACCTTCTGACACGAAACGACACACACGAAAATCAATTGAAACATTCAACACAAGTGCGCCACAGACAAACGGCGATGTCCTTAAGAGCATCCTCATCATCAGTGTGATCTACGACACAGGATTGAATACATGTTTTCGTATCATCGAAGCAAGAAATAGTTCCGGATCGTCAGTCGCTATAGATGCCGCGCCAGTCGCCTGTGCTGAATAGGTCCAAAGGAAGTCGCATGCCCACACATGTAGCGCCCAATCATACGGCTCCACTACCAAGCCCATAACCCGCAGTCGCGGGTTTTTTTATTTACTCACCACAATAAACGTCGTCAGGTTTGGATGATTATCCTGAATCCCCTTCTCCAGTAATTCTAGTTTATATAGATGCGCGGAACGTACCGGCGCAATTACTGCTGTCTGCGCATCAAACTTCCCACCAGCCAAATCCTTCGCAGCCTTCGCCGTATCTTCCCATTCAACCAGCTTCACATCCGGAAATGTCTTTTTGATATATCTCTCACACTGCTTAATCGCCTGCGGATGACTCACTACGCGATTGATACCCTCTATCTTTGATCCAGGCAAACCCATCACGCACTGATACACCTCAAACCACAATTCATCATGAACCTGAAACGTATATTTGCCCATCGCCTCAAACGCACTCTTCACTAACCCACCACGAGAATTCACGACAGGGAAAATTCCCATCTCAGCACGACCATCATCAACAGCTTGCAATACACCCTCCATATCAATCGCAAACACCATATCCGCTGTAACATCCATCCGCTGTGCATATAACAAACCAGCCTCCTCAGAGAATGAACCTGCAACTCCAGAAACTGCTAATTTCATATCTATGCATTAATAAAAACACACCGTAACATATTACTTTACATGGACAAAGATATGAATCACAACTATTGACAAATCACCATAAACGTGATAGATTCTGACCAGAGTTCCTTTTATACACACAGAGAGTAATCATGACTGATACACAACACTGGACGCAACGACTATGCCTCAAAGGTGACGAACTCGTCATGTACATCGACGAAAAGCTGACAACCGCCGATACACGAAGAGAGAGTATCGAGGGTGATGCAGCTGAGGGGTACCGTTTCTACTTCGACACAGATTCACGAGAGGTCACCATCACCCCAGGATGGGCGGGAACAAACACCATATACGTCGTTCTCGTTCTCGAAATCCTAGCCACAAAAGAACACATCCACTGTGAGATCGTACACGAGGATGGCATTGCAGAACTCAAGCAGTGGGCGGAAGAAACCATCGACATGGAAACATTGCAGCAAAGTACATCACTCCGCTTCTTCTAAGCACCTGAGCACCACCTGTTGGTGTTTTTTTATTTACCAGATTTAAAAAAATCTCACCAACATGAGACCTAGTCAATCGCAATAACTATGAAGAAGACAATTTCTTCGAACCACTTACTGCGAACAAAGGAATTACAAGCACCGCCATCGCAGCACCTGCAAATACAAAACTCACTTCAAACACATTTACCAACACAACCAGAAATGCAAACAACATAAACTTCGTACTCATCGCTGCAGTATTTCGAAATGTTGAAGCGGAAAGCGCATCACTATGTTCTCCAAGCTCATACAAACGACTGTCCGTAGGAATCATTACGAATGTACCAAATAACCCCACCAAGAATACACTTGCATAGTAGAACATTGTACTATCAAACA
>CAZHXK010000002.1:40267-41404 GCA_964536565.1 uncultured Gammaproteobacteria bacterium | reverse complement strand
GGTTTAATAGTAGGATAACCGCAAAGATAACGGCTAGGACGATGTGAGGGCGAGTTTTCATAGGAAAATCAATGTGCCTCTTGCTTGAAACTTATACACATGTTCGCACAGATAAAGCGCTTAGTAAATCACAATAAGCAACTCACCCTTACCGCGGTTGTTTCCGCAGTGATGTTTGCGTTGTACATTATATTGCCGATTGCAACACCGGCGACGTATCTTTCTCCTGATGAAACAGCAAATGCATATTTCGCTACGACGTTCGCAGAGGAAGGGCGGCTGTGGTACATCGAGCCGCTGAACTTGGATGCATATGATAGGTTGCATCCACGATCGATGGAATCAATTGGTGGGCTTGTGCATCCAAGTGGGTTTTGGGGGATGAGTATGCTGTATGGTTTGATCGGATCAACGGCGGGCGTGTCCATGATGCATCTACTGACTGCACTCTTGGCGATCATCGCAAGTATTGTATTCAGAAAAACGATCACAAAATTATTTGATCAAAAAATCGCCTGGATGTCGTGGGGGATTTTATTGGTGCATCCGGCGTGGTGGTATTACGCATCGCGTGGATGGCATCACAATATTTTGTTCACATCACTTCTTATACTCGGCGCGTATGTGTTGGTGGTGAAACCGTTTACTCATAACGTAAGTCACAGTCCACGTATTGGTATGACGATGGACACGATATTCGCCTGTGTGATGACGGGGTTGGCGGTATTTGTGCGACCTGTTGCTTTGGTGTGGTTGCTGCCGACGCTGGCACTGGTGTGGTACATGGCCGGGAAGCGAACGCAGGTGATGATACAGTCTGTTGCAATTACGGCCGCGGTTGTTGTTGGTGTGGTATTGATGGTGAATACACAAGTGTTTGGGTCGTTAGCTGATGTGCAATCTGTCTCTGCAATTCAAGGTGAGAGTCATTCTATTGTGACGCAACTATTTCCTGATGGGTACAACCTTAAAACGGTCGCGCGATCTATATTCTATTATTATGGTGTGAAATTGTGGTGGTTGGTGATCCCGTTGCTGATTACGTTGTGGACACCGCTTTCACAGAAAAATCTCTCAATACAATCGCTCTTTAATAAAAAACAAGAATCCTTTGGGGAAAGGCGAGAAGTATCGCCA
>CAZHXK010000002.1:39330-40257 GCA_964536565.1 uncultured Gammaproteobacteria bacterium | reverse complement strand
AGCTCAGGTGGTGCCATTTGCGTTCGGAAAGCGGGGAGCACCCAAAAAAGAGACATCAGTGCAGAACATCAATTACGTGATTATATATGGTGTTGTTACGGGGATCTTACTGTTGTGGTATGGAAGTTGGCGCATCGCAGACAATCCAGACATAAGCAACATCACGCTGGCGAATTCGTATATGCGATATTGGCTTCCGTCTTATGTATTAAGTGCGCCGCTTATCGCGATGGGGTTGCGTACAATTATTAAGAAAGTAAAACACACGCATGCATCGCTCATTATCGCTGTACTGTTCGTAGGGTTATCGTCGTATGCTGTGTTCTCTGGACGAGATGGCATGATCAATCAAATCGCACAGCTCAAGACAAATGAAACTATTTCTCAGGATGTATCTGCGCTTATTCCAGAAAAAAGCATCATCATTACAAATCGACATGACAAACTATTTTTCCCAGACCATAAAGTTCTGTTTCCGATCGATCATCCCGGAACATTCGAAACCATTCGTGCGCTCAAGGATTCGCAGCAGATGTATGTGTACGGTTTGCGATTTTCAGATGAACAACAAGAAACATACAATGGCGTACTGAGACAGATCGGTACGAAGATGGAGCCGATTCATGAGTTTGGAGATGAACAGCTGTACAAAGTAGTGAGTATAAAGTAGTGAGTATGCTGCGAAGCATCTAAGCATGTCATCCTCGCGCATGCGGGGATCCAGTCTTGTCTGTACCAACGCTGGATCCCCGCATGCGCGAGGATGACAGCTAGGGGTACTGGGCTGCTTACTCACACCTCATACCAAATACTAGATACCAAAAAGCATGTCTCACAAAACCACAAGAAAAATTTCGATAGCTACTGCTACATCAGTTCTGATGTGGTTATTTTGGGTGAACTTCATTCCACTTGGAGGACCAGTGG
>CAZHXK010000002.1:0-39320 GCA_964536565.1 uncultured Gammaproteobacteria bacterium | reverse complement strand
TAAAATCACTAACTGTCTGAACATTATTATCGCTCATTCCACTTGGAACATTGGCTATTCAATATGACATCGGAGAAAAATCTTCATACGTCACAGACTTCAGACCGGGTGAAAGAATGATTCCATTTCAAACAGAGGATGGTGAAACATTCCATACGCTCATCGATAGTCCGGTATTTTTTCATGTCCGCACACCTCGACCGTTCCAAACAGCTACGGTCGATATTACGTATCGAGCAGAAAAAGCCATAACGGTTTCATTTGGAGATCAGACTGGCCCTGAGTTATTTGAGTTCGTGTATGAGCAGCTTGCGATCATCCCAGATGGGCAATGGCATACTACACAAATAACGGTCGACCTCGGACAACTCTTTTATCATACAGACACAAAACGCTATCAATTCTCATTTATCACAGATGGTAAGATAGATATTGCTGGGTTTTCTGCGGTTTTTGAGAAACCACCCATTACATCAGAACGAATTCTTGCGTATTTAGCCGGCAATCGATAATATGAAGCTTCATCTAAAAGAGATTGTAATTGTATCCACAGCCCTCTCGATTGTCCTGTTTCTTATTGAAAAACAGTCGCCCGGGTTTGTGTTGTTGCACATGCGGATTGCGCATGTCGCACTCATCGCACTTCTAGCGCTTATTGCATATCTACTCGTATATGAATGATTGTCTATTTTGCAACATAATAAAAAGAGAGATTCCTTCAGATATTGTTTTTGAGGATGAACACACGCTCGCATTTTTGGATATCAATCCAAATAATCTTGGGCACACGCTCGTTATTCCAAAAGATCATCATGAGAATTTAGGATCAACACCGCTGGCTACCCTTACGAACGTCATGGAGACATCTCAGAAAGTAGGGAAGGCGATAATGAAAGGAATGGAAGTCGAGGGTTTCAATGTCATCCAAAATAATGGTTCAGTTGCTGGGCAAGCTATATTCCACATCCACTTTCATATTATTCCAAGAGTGTCCGATGATGGACTGAGACACTGGCCACATAAAAAATACGAATCACCGGAGGAGGCTGCAGCAGTTGCTAAAAAAATAACAGACGCGATTTCTTAACACACCACATATGACACTATTCGTAACCGGGGGAGCAGGATTCATCGGATCAAACTTCTGCCAATTAATTCGACGCATCTCACCAGAAACAAAACTGGTTATTTTTGATGCGCTGACATATGCAGGAAACCTCCAGAACCTCGAGGGTGTGATAGGAAATCCAGGGGTATCGTTTGTGCATGGATCAATCACAAACAAACCACTTATCGAGCGATTGATGAAAGAATATCAGCCAGATGCGATCATTAACTTCGCTGCGGAAACACACGTTGATCGATCAGTTCATGATAATGCGGAGGTTTTCGTGGATACGAATATTAAAGGTGTGCAGGTGTTGCTTGAAGCGACAAAGAACTTTGGTGTGAAGAAAATGATTCAAGTTTCAACAGATGAGGTGTATGGAACACTCTCACTCGAATCGCGAGAACGATTCAACGAAGAGTCTCATCTTCGACCGAACTCTCCATACTCATCAAGTAAAGCTTCTGCGGGCCTGATTTGTCGTTCATATTTCGAATCATTCCAAACACCAGTTATTGTGACACGGTGTGTAAATAACTACGGCCCACGTGAATTCCCAGAGAAAGTTATTCCATACTGGATTCAGTTGTTGATGCAGGGAAAGAAAATTCCTTTGTACGGAGATGGAGCAAATGTACGCGACTGGATTCACGTAGATGATCACTGTCGCGCAATTTGGGCATTAATCGAAAACGGTGTGCCAGGGGAAGTATATAATGTTGGAATTGGAAATGAGTGGAACAATCGCGATCTTGCAAACATGATCGTGCGTGAAATGGGATTAGATGAAAGTAGTATTCGTTATGTGAAGGATCGTCCGGGGCATGATCGTCGTTATGCGGTGGATGCATCAAAACTTTTCAAACACGTTTCATATCAGCCATCATACCCTCGAAATAAGTTCGTTGAGGGGATGCGTGAAACAATTACGTGGTATAAAGAAAATACAGAATGGCTTGAGGGATTACGAGAGCGCTTCGGTGAATTCAATCCGCACATTGAAGATGAAGCTAAAGCAAAAGTACTCGTACTCGGAACAGGGTTCTTGGGCTCACAGTACATCGACTATTTCAATAATAATGGATACGACGCAGAGGGTGCGAACAGTTCTCGCGTTGATGTGACGAGTATCGAAAGCATTCAACGTCTCATTGCAGAAACTGAACCAGACATTGTGGTAAATGCTGTTGCGAAAACAGATATTGATTGGTGTGAGAAAAACAAACCAGAAACAATCGCGGTGAACACAATGGGAGCGGATAACGTCGCTGCGGTGTGTCAGGAGAAAAACTTATACCTCGTACATGTTTCAAGTGGATGCATTCAAGAAAGTCCGACGAAGGAAACCGTACACACAGAAGAAGATCCAATTTCAGCGGTATGCTTCTACGCGTGGACAAAAGCATTTGCAGATCAGTTACTGATGCATCGAGCGCGTAAGGGATTGAAGGTTCTTATTCTTCGTCCGCGACAATTACTTTCAGGCGTACTATCACCACGAAACGCGCTCGCAAAAATGTTGTCGTATACAAAATTCATCGATAAAGATAATTCATGCACCGTTGTTGATGATTTACTGAAAACAACAGTGCAGCTCATAGAAAAAGAAGCGACAGGAATCATCAACATTGTTAATCCAGGAGTGACATCTCCGTACCGTATTGCACAACTACTTAAGCGCATCATCAGACCAGATATGCAGCTGCAAATCATTTCAAAACAAGAGTTAAATGAAATGACATTCGCTGAGCGCATCGATTCCGTCCTGTCAGGAGAAAAACTCCGCACGTATGGCATAGAGCTCGAATCTATCGACAAACGACTCCCAGAAATCATTCAAGATTTAAAACAACAACTCACCACACAAGAAGGCGCGCAGGTGATGGGGAAGGTAGCACAAGATACCAGGGAAAAACTCGCGATCAAAAGAGAGTTGCAACCACAACTCTAGAATAATAAATAAAAATCGGCATAACGCCGATTTTTAGTATACAAAACGCATTGTTGATGTATGTTATCCAGCTAAGTCTATAGTACCTTTGACATGACTGCATCATCTTGCTAGCATGTCTTATGTCGTTCATTCATACAAAGGGGAGGGGATAGTGCCTATATCACCACGGACACGTGTGTATATTGCTATTGGACAGTGCTATCGGGTTGAGTGTCAGATTCTACGGGTTGATGATCCGCATGCACACACATATGAAGTGCGTCCTACGTCGTCACAATTCAAATTTCCGGGGATTAAAGACGGGAAAAAGGAGGTCAAGAAAAAAAGCGCGATTGTGCGACTTCATCCTGCATCAGAAGTACAAAAAAAGGATGATATTGGCATGCATGGTCAATGGTGTTATGTTTCAAAACAGAAATCCAAAAAGAAGAAGAATAAAGATGGAGAGATAGCTCATGTGTAAAGCACCGGAAGTTGGAGATATGATTTGCAAGTGTGTTGGGTCTATTACGCCCGTCCTATTGCGGGTAGAAACACAGGAAGATAACTACGGAGTATTCAGCGTCGTTGTCATACCAGATCCAAAAAAGTCCGCGACGACTCCAAAACCTATGCGCACATATTTACGCAGGCAGGAGAACGTCGAAAGTATGTCTCTCATTAGGGCTTCCAATCAGTGGTGCTATGCGCCAGACGTCCCCACGGCAAATGTTGAATTTGCAAGAGTCATTGAGTCACTGAGAGTATAGTGTATACGCATCCGACAGGGTGCTTTTTTGTATAAAAAACCGAGACATGTTGTCTCGGCGGTGAAGCTTACACAGGCAGCTTCATGAGGTGGAGATGGCCTTCGTAGAGGCCGTAGTAGCAGAGATCATCACCACGATGGAATGTGTGAGTGATCCGCTTGAACCCGGGGCCTTCTTGTCCATCAACAAACCAACACAGCTTCGAGTGTCGTGTTGTGGTGCCGATGTAGCAGAACACACCTCCCTTTGAAATAAAGAAACCACCGAAATGCGATTCCTTCAGGGCTTCGGGAAAATGATGTGCATTGCGTATATCGTAAGTAGAGTCCAGAGCAGAAGCCTTGCCCGTATAGACGATAACTGCCGATCCGCTGTCATCGATAACAATGTCGTGTATGCAAGGGAAGCAATCAAGCTTGTCGCCGGATTCAGTCGCTGCTGTGTCTGAGGTGCCTGCTTTTCCCTGCATGCCTTTGGTGAACAAGAGGTTGCCATCGAGATCGACCACAGGACAGGCGAACACCTCCGACACTTGCGAGAGGTGCCCTTCAGCGGATTCCAGCATGCCTCGCTCGTAGGACGACTTGATGCGGATCATTCGTTCAATGGGGGGGAGGTGTCCGCAAGGTTTACGAGAAGTGATGTAGACCAGCGAGCCATAGCGCATGACTCGGGCGAATTTGATATTTTCATGATCTAGAATCGTGTCCTCACCAACGAAGAGCATGCTTGTGGCTTTGCGTGCTATCGAGTTCAACCTCGTGAACGAGGACGACAGGTCGTTTATCAGAGGTGAATCCACAGAGCTTCGCGTAGCATTTGTCGTACCCAACATGACACAACTTCCAGCTTTTCCATATGGAAGGGTCGTCCATCATGCGCCCTTGTCGGACGATGAGGTGTTGCGTCTCAGGACCTGTCTGCTCCTCACGAATGATAACGACATCACCACCACGAGAGCTGAGAGTCAAAATATCCCCAGCAAGCGCCACTGATGCGAGCGAATCCTCGGGCATGATCGGGCCGGCCGGGTTTTTCTGAAGTGCGAGGAGTTGTTTGCTGGTAATAGGAGTATTCGCTGCCATCATCTGTTGAATGAATCGAATCAGCTGTGTGCCGTCGATTTTCATTAGCGGGCTACATCCCCGAAAAACTTCTTTGGCTTAGCTTCCACTAAACCGCAGAAATTATTTCTGAAACGTATCACCACATCTGAAAGTTCATGATCAACACGCTCATCCGCGAGAGACCCGATATTGATAAAGAGCTTCAGTACGCATGAAAGTGCACGTGGCAAAATACGACAATGAAATTAAGGTTTTGTCAATACCAAACCCGATATAAACAAGGATACGTAAGATGACAATTGATTGACTAAAATGGCTCAAATGATAAGATTTCGGTGATATGAAAGACCTCTCGATTGTTATCGTTTCGTGGAATGTGAAGGATATATTGCGTGACTGTCTCACATCCATTCAAAAGGCTGGAGTAAACCTCGATTATGAGGTTTTTGTTGTGGATAATAATTCTCAGGATGGATCGGCAGATATGGTACTCTCAGAATTTCCGGTCATGCATCTCATGCAAAACACACACAATGCAGGATGTTCGCGTGCGGTAAACAGAGCGATAAAAAAAGCATCCGGAAAACTCATCCTCTGGTTAAATCCTGACATGCGTCTCAAAGAAGACACGCTAAAGAATCTTTTGGATGTTGCTGATAAAAATCCACAAGCAGGCGTGATTGGTGCACGCCTGGAAAATGAAGAAGGGGAGATTGTTCCGCATGTCAGAGCATTCCCGACAGCACGGAACCAATTCCCCGTCGTATCAAAGCTTTCAAAAATATTTCCTTCAACACTCGACGCGTATCTTTGTCGAGATTTCGATTACACGAAACCAGCTCATGTAGATTCAATCCGAGGGTCTTTTTTCGCCATGCCACGAGCCGTCATAGAAAAAATTGGCGCACTTGACGAGCGATTCTTTCTGTGGTTCGAAGAAGTGGATTTCTGTAAGCGAGCTATAAATGCAGGATACAAAGTTCTCTATCATCCTCGCATTGTTGCGGTTGATCTTGTCGGTCAATCATTCGCGCAGGTGGGCACTACCAAAAAACAAATAATGTTTCTTTCAAGCATGCGAAAGTATTTCTCTAAGCACGGTCTATGGTAGGAATACACATCGTCACATACAACGGGTTAACATATCTCCCAGAACTTTTTGCATCCCTCGCATCTCAAACATACAAAGATGTTCGTATTCAGATTCGTGACAACGGAAGTACAGATGGGACGCAAGAGTGGCTCCGACAATACACGCATTCCTTTTTCCCGAATGCATACTTAGAATTACTCGATCATAACTCTGGGTTTGTTGGTGCACACAACGATCTGTTTGATAAAATAACGACACAGAAATATGTGTTGTTGATTAATCAGGATACGGTTCTCAAGCCAGATTATGTTGGGAAGCTTATGGCTCATATGGAAACATACCCTTCTGTTGCATCATGCGCAGGACTCATTCTTCGATTCGATGGGAAGAAATCCAGCGCCGCAACGATCGATTCGGCCGGTATCACGCTCAAGCGAAACAGAAAAGCTGTCGACATTAAGGCGGGGGAAACAATTACGCATGAACATCTTGCGGACTATCCAGTATACGAGCATGTGTTTGGTGTGTCCGGAACACTTCCGATGTATCGAGTAGACGCTATCAAGAAAACTGGTACACTATTCGACGAGGATTTCATTATGTATAAGGAAGATGTGGATGTAGCCCATCGATTGAAAAAGTTGGGATACGCATCATCAACGGTGTATGGAGCGATTGCATATCACGATAGAACGGTGGCTCAAAACGTTAAAAGATCGCATCGTACATACACAGCTCGATACAGTGCATACCGAAATCACATGTGGATGTTGTTTAAGCACGAAACTAAAAAAACATTTATTCCAGACGCAGCGCACATCATCAGCTACGAAACAGGAAAATTCTTTTATCTATTATTCCGAGAACCTCACGTCTTGCTGGCCTGGCCAGAGATTTTGGTGAAAGCACGGAAAATGAGACATAAAGCAAAAAGATTGTCATCCTGAGCGGCGCGCAGCAGAGTCGAAGGATCTCGTCGGAATATTAACGGGATCCTTCGACTAAAACGCTCAGGATGACATTAAAAGAAACTACACTCTACGCTCTAATTCCTACACACTAATCATATGCACGACATCGCCGTTATACTTGTAAACTTTAAGATGGCTAACTTTGTGAAGGCCTCTCTTTCAGGACTCAAAACGCAGTGCGAGAACTCAAATTTAAATATTCGCATCGTTGTGGTTGATAATAATTCAGATGACAATGTACGAGATATTATTGGAGAAAGTGGGTGCACAAATCTTACGTCTGTTTTTCTCTCTGAAAATCTTGGATATGGTGGAGGAGTGAATAGGGGAATACAGGCAGTTGAAGCGAAATACTATTTTGTTGTAAATCCGGACTTGGTATTTTTTGAAGATAGAACGCTCGATCGACTTCATTCGTTCATGGAAGAAAACAAAAAAGTTGGTATGGCTGCGCCAAAACTTTTAAACACCGATGGATCTCTGCAGTTGTCATGCTGGCGTTTCCCATCGCGCATGGTGCCAATGTATCGGCGAACTGCACTCGGAAATACTAAACGCGGCCGAAAAGCAATTCGTAATTTCTTGATGGAAGAATGGGATCACAAGCAAACACAGCCAGTAGAGTGTATAATGGGTTCAGCTATGTTTGTTCGTGCTGAATCGCTCAAAAAAGTTGGGTTAATGAGCGAAGAGTATTTCATGTACTTTGAAGATATGGATTGGTGTCGAAGATTCTGGAATCACCATCAGCCAATTTACTACGTACATGACGTGCGCATTCGTCATCATTGGCAACGCGACAGTGCAAAAGTAAAAGGCATTAAAGCGGTCGCACTAAATTCACTGACACGTACGCATGTGAAGAGCTGGATGAAGTACATGTGGAAGTGGCGGGCGATCAAGGATTAATTCAAGAGCGCATTAATTTCAAAAATGGACACATACACACACAAAATCGGCATCGTACTCATTAATTACAAACACTACTGTGATCGTTTTTTGGCACCTGCACGTGAAACGCTTGAAAAACTCAATTATCCTCGAGACAAGTATACTGTCTACATTATCGATAATGCATCGACAGTAGAAAGTTTCAATCGATTGAAAGAAATGTATCCAGAGGCTGTGGTGATAGCTTCGCAGGGGAATGGATGGGGACATGCAAATAATATTGGTATGAAGATGGCGTGGCAGGATGGATGTGACGCAGCAGCACTTGTAAATATGGATACAGAGTTCGATCGTGAGTGGCTGAGGGAGCTGGTGGACGCAGCGTATTCAGATGATACGATCGGTATCGCACAGGCGAAGATTTTGTTGTGGCAACAAGATAAGACAGATGCGAAGATTAATTCGGTTGGGAATCTGTTTCATTATTTGGGGTTTAGTTTCTGTGATGGATATAAAGATGAGGATATTACAACACGAGAATACGAGAGCGAGGCTACTAGAAAAGTTCCCCTCCCTCTCAGGGAGGGGGCAGGGGAGGGTAGCAGTAACCCCACCCAGCCTCCCCTTGAAAAGGGGAGGAGTACTGCGTGGATAAAAGACATCTACTCTGCATCTGGTGCATCACTACTCATCAAACGAAACGTTGCGGAATACGTCGGTGGATGCGACGAAGAATATTTCATGTATCACGATGATCTTGAGCTTTCACTCAAAGCAAAGATAGCTGGATACAGAATTGTACTCGCACAAAAATCCATCATGTATCACAAGTACGAATTTGGTAGATCAGTACGACAGATCTATTACATGGAACGAAATCGATTTTTAACTATCCTTACATTCTTCAAATGGCGTACTATATTCCTGATCACTCCTGCGCTCATGTTCATGGATTTCGGGATGTGGTTTTATGCACTTGCGGGAAATTGGTTCGGGACAAAAATTCGTACGGAAATGTATTTTCTCAAACCATCGACGTGGAAACACATCATGAAACAGCGAAAAAAGATTACATCAATAAGAACGATTTCAGACAAGCAACTTTTAAAAGGCGTTGTAGGGAAGGTGGAGTTTCAGGAAATTGAAAATCCGGCGCTAAAATACATTGCAAACCCTATTTTGAATGTTTACTGGAGAATTGCACGAAAACTGATTGTTTGGTAAAAATCCAGCACACGTCATACTCTGAACTGATCGGGGCATCTACTTTCGAAGTAGACTCCGGATCAAGTCCGGAATGACACGTGTAAGAAACTACACCCTACACCCTAAAATATGAAAGCACTCATCACCGCCGGCGGGCACGCAACACGCCTCCGCCCCATCACATGGAACCGAAACAAACACCTCATCCCTTTGGCAAATAAATCCATGCTTGCTTATGCTATTGATAAAATTGTAGCGGCTGGCGTAACTGATATAGCTATCAACGTAAATCCAGGCGAGACTGAGATTCGTGAGGCGTGCGGAGATGGATCGCAGTTCGGATGCCAACTTACATACATTGAACAAAAGGGTGGTGCGAAAGGATTGGCTCATATTGTGAAGAATGCAAAGGATCATGGTTTTCTAGATGGTACGCCATTCCTCATGTATCTTGGTGATAATATTTTGCTCGCAGATCTATCCGCAATGGTGCAACGTTTCAAAAATGACAACATGAATTGTTTGCTGGCATTATCAAAAGTTCCTGATCCGGAACGGTTCGGTGTGCCAGAAATTGTCGATGGAAGAATTATTCGCGTTGAGGAAAAACCAAGTGCACCGAAATCTGACTACGCGATCACAGGAATTTATCTCTACGATAAGCATGCACTCGATGCAGTTGAGAACATGACGCTTTCACATCGTGGTGAATACGAAATCACAGACATTCATCAATACTACATCGACAATAATTTAAACATTGGATACGAAGAAATCACGGGGTGGTGGAAGGACACAGGAAAGCCAAAGGACTTGCTCATTGGAAATCAGTTTATTTTAGACGAAATTAAAACAGGTGATGTCGGTGTACATGCTGAAGCAAACGTAGCACATAATGCGAACATTCAAGGGAAGGTTGCGATTGGAAAAGGAACGGTCATTGCTGATGGTGTGCTCATTCGTGGGCCTGTAACAATTGGCGACAACTGTGTTATTCATAACTCATACATCGGCCCCTACACTTCAATCGGAAATAATTGTGAAATTTATCAAACCGAAATTGAGCACTCTATCGTTTTCGACGATGTTACGATAAAATGTCCTAAACGGATTGCTGATTCCATTATCGGAAAGGGTGCAACGGTAGTTGCAGCTAATGATACTAAGCCATCGGGACACAAGTTAGTGATTGGGGATAATTCGCTTGTAGAGCTCTAAAGATTGGCATGAAAGCTCTGAGCAAGTTAGGAAAACGAATGCGATAGCATTCTTTTCCGTTACTATAAGTGCCGCAGCTCTGCACGGCAGAGCGGAGTATTAAAAATCGCCCGAAGCGGCGTAACATCCGAAGCGCAGCGGAGAAAGAACTCGGCAGTAGACCAACGGGATCCTTCGACTAAAACGCTCAGGATGACATTTCTAGAAATTATGTCAGATAAAAATATTGAATGCATTGGAAACTCAGAAGATTTTCCAGAGGGAAAAGGAAAGAAAGTGGTTGTTGGTTTCGAAGACTGTGCTGTCTTTCGAAAAGATGGAGAGCTGGGGTGCATCACTTCAAAGTGTGTACATAAGGACGGCCCGTTATGTGATGGTTGGATGAAGGGAGACAAGATTGTATGTCCATGGCACTACTGGGAATTCCATTTCAAAACAGGACAGGGTTTTGGAAAAGAATCACAAGGCTCATACAAAATATGGGAAGAAGATGGAAAAGTCTATGTTCAATTAGATAAAATGGAAACAGAGAGAAAAGAATATCCCGCGTTTTAAAATATACCTCACACGGTATATTTTTTTGCTGCGAGTCTTGACAGGAGTGTAAAAATGTAGTAGATTACAGCGTTCTTTAACACAGGTATACAAAGAGAGAAAACATGTCTGATCGCATGCGGACGAAGTATGTGAGGTGGGATGCAATTGTTAGGCAAACAACGATGACGTTAGAACAGGTTGCGTCAGAAGATGAGGAACAGCTTGTACGTGAAGCACGCACAGAGCTGCACCGGAGAACAGATCAAGAGCGGCTCGCTGAGTACGAAGTAGAGTTTGATCGTCAGATTGCGACGCTTGTAGAGAAGGGATTCATGACAGCAGGTCCGTCAGCTGAAGAAGATATGAGGTGTCAGCTTGAGCGACTACGTGAAGGCTTGCATCATATCCCGGAAGTAAAACCCGGACGAATTCCATTTGTCATTGCTATTCCGGCATGTCAGATTCCCATAAAGGCGCAAGTGAAGTGTGCAGGGCTGCGTAGTGCGTCTGATGTGCGATTCGCACGGCTGGATCAGAAGAGTGCGCATGATGATTGCTATTTGATGTTGGATATTGAGATGGGCTTGGCTACGCGAGGAAACAGCGGTGCATCTGCGCGGAGGCTGTTGAGCGAGCGAACGACTGCTGGGCGAATGGGCTTGGGGGCGACAGAGCTTGTTGCCTTACTCTTGCATGTATCACGTGTAAGTACTCGCCTGAACGTATTAGCAGTAAGTAGTGCATTTCAAAACAGTGGTAACTACCAGGGTGGGGGTGCAGAATACTGCCTCGGATGGGACCGCACACAGAAATGGCTCTGTGAATACGGCATGGTGAAAAAGCCCGAAAATACCGGAGCAGCGTCATACTTAAAAACATGGGTCCAGGGTTACGGCCTGTAGAGCACACCGAGGAAATATCCTCGGTTTTTTAATACAAATAAAAAACCACCCGAAGGTGGCGTAAGTCACTCTGTGTCTGAGAAGGTAATGGTGGGGCAGACTCCGTTCCACTTCGTACTGATGTAGGAGCGAGTGAGCTGGGCAAAGTCCCAGGTTCGGGAATCGTCAATAATTTCAATCAGAGCAAAAGCTGCAAACAAAACAGCTGCTAGTACTCCCATTGCTGCCAATATGGAGCCAAATGTCCCAAGTACTGTGCCTACTAGAAGTATCTCCGTTCCATGTCCAACCATGAACATCGTCGGAGGCACCCACATCATGAAGGCTGATGGGCGAACTTTATGCTTCCCGATTTGGAAACCTTCGAAAAGGATGAATACATCACCAGTTCGATTGAAGTATCCCACGCCCCATGCAACAGCAAAGAAGTTGACGAATTGAATGCATGATCTGAACAAAAAGCTGCCTAGTGTGTACAGCATCGGTCCGAGCATCGCCATCCAATAGTACGTACAAATATGAGCATGCTCAGGGATCGGCTTATCGCGTTTTCTGTACAGCGCTGCGTACCGTTTGTAGTGCCACGTGTTTCGACTATAAACTCTCTCGGTTTCCATACTAACTCCAAATAAAAGAACGAATCGATAGTACACTTATTTGGTAAGAATGTCAAGACTTAATCCTCCCGAAGCTCGAGTGAAAATAGTCCAGTTTCATCTCCGATAGCGCCAGAAATTGTAGCAGTGGTTCCTTTCGAGTCACTCTGAATATGATCGATCAGCACATCCCGCAAAAGCACAGTTGTTTGATGTTCTGTCTCTGTGGTGTTGAGTGCGAGTAGTTCGTTACCTCTCGCAATAAGAATGTATGGTGTTCCGATGAGTGGTTCAACTGCACGAACATCCCCGCTGTATCTCGCAACTGCAGTGATGTCTTGTGTACCAGGATTCCATCTCACAATTTCAAATGCATTATAAATGTAGGCAACGTGCTCACCAGATTCCTCAGTCCATACTACGCGATGTTGATCAAAATCTACGAGAGGTTCTAGTCCATTGCTTGTGTGGTGTGCAACGTTCCCATCATGAATAAAGAGTCCGGACTCTCCTGCATCCGCGTAGAAAGCTGTATTTCGGAATTCATCAACATATGTAACCTCTTCATCTGAAAAAGAAACTCGTGCTAACTGATCAACTCCTCCGACGCGGCGGGTAATCAGGGCGTAGTCGGGAGCTACAGAAATAAGAGATGTCGCATCAGACAGCACCAAAGGTGTTTTTAAATCCTGGGTCGATAATCGCACGAGTTGTCCGAGTACATCTACGGCAAACAGTTCATTGCCATGTGTTTTAGACCAGGCGACATTCTTATAGAATAGTGGTGTAATAGGCGACTCGTCCAAAGAGATGATGCGGAAAAGTCCGCGTGTTTGTAAAAGTATTTTTGAATAGTCTTGGTTGAAAGATAGCTCCCAATCAGAAAGCGAATCTGTTGTGTAGAGTGATGTCCATGTGTCCTGTTGTGCGTGGTACAGGAATAGCTGTTTACCTGTTGCATGTTTTATTTCCACGAGGAATTGATCTCGATCAGCATGTGGAGTTACAGACAGAACCGAACCTTCTCGAACTAACTCGGGTATTGATGTGAGCAAAAGAAAGATAGGGGAGATAACCATGCTTTCGCCAGAGCGTAAATCGCGACGGAACCATGCATCGTGATGGCCACCACTTGTTAATCGAATATCGTAGATGCCTGGCTGCACACCTTTCTGTTTTAGTGGTAGTCGCGTATCAACCAACTCATCATTTAAATACACATGTGTATCACGTGGTTCACCGTCAACAATGATAATTCCAACGCGCGAAACCTGGCCAGTCTTAGAATCAAAGCGATATCCAGACGCAAAAAAAATCAGCGCAGGAGCTGCGAGGAAAAAAAGTGTTAAAAATATTGGAAATACAAATTTTGGTAATTTCGCCATACTTTTTTAGTGTGACATGAGTTCTCGTTGGAATCACGTCATTGCTGTTGACCCAGGACGTTATCTGCTATACTATACGCCACCTAACGATAATGATTATATGCCATCAGTAAACATATTAGGAGGAGCAAAACTCCGTGGAGAAGTGCCTATTTTTGGTATGAAAAACGCGGTTTTGCCGTGTATTGCTGCTACGATCTTAACGCGTGAACCAGTAACGCTCAAGAATGTACCACGAATCACCGATGCTGCCAATATGCTCAAGATTATCGAGAGCTTGGGTGGAACGGTTGAATGGATCGAAGAACATACAGTCAAAATTCAGTGTGACAATCTCGACTTTAACTTGCTCGACAAAAAACAGGTAAAATCGATGCGCTCGAGTGTGTTATTGATGGGTCCACTCATGGCGCGTTTTAAACAAATCGAACTATCAGAACCAGGAGGATGCATTTTAGGAAACAGACCTCTTGATGATCACATAGCTGTCTTCAGAGGTTTCGGGGCAGAAGTAAAACGTATTGAAGGTGGACTGAAACTTTCTGCAACAGAGTTGAAGGGATCTACCTTCTTCGCGCGATTCTCAGTGACCGCAACAGAGAATGCATTGATGGCGGCATCACTTGCGAACGGCACAACAACAATCAAGCTCGCTGCACGCGAGCCGCATGTGTGTAACCTTATCGACATGCTTGTCGGGATGGGTGCTCGAATCTCTGGTCGGGGTACATCAACTATTACTATTGTCGGAATTGATGCGCTTAAGGGAAGTACGCATGCAATTATCCCAGATCAAATTGAAATCGGAACGTTTATAGCAGCAGCTGCAGCAACACGAGGAGATATTCACATGAGACCAATTGTCCCAGAGCATCTCGACGCTGTATTCGCGCTTATGGATAAAATGGGATTACCATATGAAATCAATGGTGACTCGCTGCATGTCATGCCAAATGGATCACTCAAGGCATTCAAGTTGCAAACTGGTCCATACCCAGCATTCCCTACGGACCTTCAAGCTCCTTTTGGAGTGGTGGCAATGCAGGCGGCTGGCACATCTCTGATTCAGGAAACAATGTTTGAAGGACGATTGGGTTACATTAATGAGCTGACAAAGATGGGTGGAAACGCAACGATCTGCGATCCACATCGTGTTCTCATCACTGGGCCAACTCCACTGTACGGGCGAGAAATCAGATCAATTGATTTGCGTGCTGGTGCAACACTCGTTATTGCTGCGTTGATAGCTGAAGGGGAATCGACTATTCATGATGCTCATATTTTAGATCGCGGATACTACAAATGGGATAAACGTCTTGCTGCGCTCGGAGCAGTGATTAAAAAGGAATTGCCACAGCCCATCGAACAGGCAGTAAAACAAATTCAAAAACATGCCCAAACATCTCCACAATAAACCAAAAAAACAACTGAAGCATGTGAACGAAGTATCTGCGGGCGGAGTTGTTTTCAAAAGAGTCAATGGACGAATCCTTATAGGATTCATTTTGGATCCATACAAAAAGTGGATTTTCGCAAAAGGACATCTTGAAGATATAGATAAAACAATTAAAGCAGCTGCAGTCCGCGAAACCAAAGAAGAAATGGGATTAAAATCATTGCGCGTGAAGGCGCCGCTTGGACAAATCAAATTTTCATTTACTCGAAAAAATTTACGCATTCATAAGGTTGTTCACTATTTCCTCATGGAGGTGCGACCATCAGAAAAAGGAACGCCACAAAAAGAGGAAAAGATTAAAGCTATTCGATGGGTAAGTATGCCGGCGTCAAGAAAACTGCTCGGATACGAGAACACGATGCTTATCCTGGATCGCGCACTCGATTGGCTCAAAAAAGATAAAATTCGAAGAGAAGAAAAAGAATCGGAACAAAAAAAGACACTAATTGAGGTTGCTAATCAATTCTGTTATACTACAGATCATGCCAAAAAAACGGACAACTAGAAAAAAGACACGCCCAATAAAGCGTTTTTTTGTTGGGTACGTTTTAGTATTCGTAGCTCTTGCGGCGTTTGCAGGAGGGGTTGTGGTTGAGCGGACTGTACTAGGCAAAGAATGTTGCCTTAACAATGTTCAAGCTGCAGCACCAGCGTTGATTACTCCCGCAGAAGGCCTACTGAATGATGATGTCGACACAAAACTGTATTGGGAGGTATGGTCAATTATTCAGGATCGATTTGTAGATAAGCCAGTGGATGACGACGATTTATTTTATGGATCACTGGAAGGGCTCGTGGGTGCACTCGATGATCCATACTCTACATTCCTCCGACCAAAAACAGCGGAGCGATTCACAAGTGACCTGTCTGGAAAATTCTTCGGGATTGGTGCTGAGATTGGTATACGCGATAAGCGTCTCGTTATTCTAGCTCCACTGCCAGACACACCAGCAGAGCGCGCTGGGGTTCAGGCGGGCGATCATATTGTTACGATCGATGGTGTTGAATCTTTGACGATGTCCGTTGAAGAGGCTGTTGATTTGATCAGAGGTAAAAAAGGAACAATTGTAACACTCGGAATTTTCAGAGAAGGATTTACTGAGGTTCAGGATACGCCAATCACACGAGGAGAAATCGTACTCAAAAGTGTTCAGTGGGAAATTGATGATGACATAGCTGTCATCAAGGTTGCACAATTCGGAGGTGACACAATGCAGTTATTCGGCGAAGCAGTTCGTGATGCACACGCAGCTGGTGCAAAAGCTGTTGTGCTTGATTTAAGAAATAATCCAGGAGGATTCCTCACAACCGCAGTACAAATGGCATCAGAATGGATTCCCGCAGGCCCGGTTGTGATAGAGCGATTCTCAGATGGTTCAATAGAAAACTACATGAGAGAAGGGAAGTTGCGCTTGGAAGGAATGCCAACGATCGTGCTTGTGAATGGTGGCTCTGCATCTGGATCAGAGATTGTCGCTGGAGCATTGCAAGATTACGAAGCAGCAACAATTATCGGAACAACAACATTCGGAAAAGGATCAGTACAGGATTTAGAACAACTTTCTGATGGATCCGCGGTAAAAATTACGATAGCTGAATGGTTCACGCCAAATAACAGGGGAATTAATGGAGAGGGAATTGAGCCGGATGTAGTTGTTGAGCAGGGGGAGGATCTGACGATTGATACTGTATTAGAAAGAGGAAAAGAACTCCTCAGAGAACAGTTATAAAAATCGCGAGAACATCGCGATTTTTTGATATTAAAAACTTGATGTGCAGTCAGGTCTGACAATCGGATACGTGGGTCTAAAAAATCTTGGCAAATAGAAAAGGACTCCGTAGAGTCCTCGTCAACGATGTTTACGTCAGTACGCCATCGCGGGCGCTTTTTTGCATACCCTCAGCTCTCTGGCAGTAAACTGCACGTGGGATTGGGTAATGCTACCTCTGGTGATCGGTATTTTGTTTTCTATGTCTGTTGTCGGTAGAATGCTTCGCCATAGGTTGACCGGTGCCGTGAATCAGGGAATCACAGTGCGTGGTCAGCGCAATTCATGTACTCCTTTTGTCCTTGCGTGGAACTTTTGGCAGGTATGGGTGACCTGCTCGGGTTTTTATTACGTCCAGCCAAACCCATGGCCAGGAGCGAGTCAAACTCACTTATAGACTCTGAGAGGATTATAACTGATCTGGTGCACGGCCCTCTCCAGCCACGCCTTTAAAACATATAGAGCGATCTGTTACAACGAACCACTCGGGGATCATTGTGATGATGTGCTTACTTTGCAAAATGACATCATCGGATTGCGCGACTAACGCAGCTCTAGTCATCTATCCTTTGGCTCATGCCTGCGACTCCTGCTCCGACGCAATCGAATGCGAGGGGAACTTCGTTCGCTCTATTTTTCGATCATAGTTGAAATGGAGAACACCGGATCCCCATTATGGCATTTGGAAGTTTCTCTGCCCGTCAAGGCTCCACTTCATAACTTACAAACAGCACCATCTGTCTCATTCTATAAGTGCTGCTCTCATGACCGGCGTCATGTTGTGTGGAACGAACGAGCGGCCACACGATCCGCTAGAAAGTATGCGGGGTCGAAGCCCCTCATGACTATCTCCTCTTTGAATAGCGAAGATCAAATTTTTTCCCGCGGCCCATTTTTCAGGGTGATGTGCGGGGGCCTAATCAACTTCTCTTGTGCGTCCCTGGCGAGCTAGTGAAAGACTCGGCGCGCTCAGGTACGATGATTTCATACTAGCACAAAAAAAGGATCTTGTCAACCCCTGAGTGTGCTCTCTGGGTAAATTTAGTCAAATATAAAGGGAATATGCAAGATGTGCTTGTATGTGGCTAAGAGATGGTAAAAAAGTGTATTGAAGCCGCCTCTATAATTTCAGACGTCCGAATGGGCGTCTGAACCAACTGATGGCCCTATGGTCATCAACCTTCCGTGTTCCATTTCCTTGCTCGTCTCGACACGTGTGTGTCGTTGTGAGCCGAAGGCGTACGGTTATCACCATAAAAGGGGGGTGTCCACGGATTCGTCTGTGGGCACCTCTAACCTAATCATTGTGTGGGTCGAAGTTTGATGGTTATCTAGGACTTAATATTCCATCTGACATCAACTTATCCACACTTCCATCTTAGATGGGCCGAAGTTGTAACGTTACCTTTACCATCCTAAAAGACTGTCTGCTAATAGCCGACTTTACTCGTTGCTACATAACTTGCCCGTCTTTTCTCTTGCCGGTATCTCTACGGAGCTCTGCCGGCTCTTTTTTTACATGGCTTTCTCGGAGAGATGATCGCAGGTAGCCGATGACTACGGTCGTCGGTTTTATATTTATCCACATTGACATGTGAACGATCGTTCACTACAATATAATCATAACAAAGTAACGAGCTGCGCCGGAGATGGTAGTGACTCTCGCGCAGCTCAACCTTCTATGTCAAAAGAAACATTTCAAAAAAGAATTGAACAACTCAGAATATTTTTAAAAGAACATGAGCGACTACCGAGTTACTCTGAAATGTGCGAACTGTTTGCGCTCAAGTCAAAGCAAGCAGTTGCACGCATCGTGGATAAAATGATCGAACATGGCCTGGTAGAAAAAGATGGCGCAGGGAGATTGATACCACGAGGGATCAAGGGTGGTCCGCGACTCATCGGAACTGTACAGGCTGGGTTTCCCTCAGCAGCTGAAGAAGAGCTCTGTGACATTATGAGTCTCGATGACTTCCTTATAACAAATCATGTTGCAAGTTTCTTACTCAAGGTCTCGGGAGACTCAATGATAGAGGCTGGAATTCAACCAGACGATCTCGTACTCCTCGAACGAGGTAAGCAGCCACGCGTAGGAGATATCATTGTTGCAGAAGTAGACCATGAATGGACCATGAAATACTTTGAAAAAGTCGGAGGAAAAACAGTACTCAAACCAGCTAACAAAAACTATCCAACCATCGTACCTAAAGAAGAACTCCAAGTAGCAGGTGTCGTCACTGCCGTCATTCGCAAATACCATTAGCATCCTGTCATCCTGAGCGACAGCGGAACGTAGTCGAAGGATCCCGCCGATCTGCGAGCCAGCTAACAACTCGTCATTCTGAAGCACAGTGAAACGGAGTAATAGAATCCAGATATAAAAATAATTAACATCGACCAATCATCAATCCTTATCTTAAAATTGCCAAAAAATTAAAATACAAACATAACTCCACCACTATGCTAACTCTACACTCATATCCACGCGCAATCGTACACATCGATGCAGACTCATTCTTCGCGACATGTGAACAGGCACTACACCCAGAATGGAAAGGTAAACCGGTCATTTGTGGTAAAGAGCGTGGCATCGCAGCGTCCATGAGCTATGAAGCAAAAAAGCGTGGAGTCACACGCGCGATGAAACTCTCAGACATCAAAAAAATATGCCCCGATGCAATCTTCGTCTCATCTGACTATGAAACGTACGGTCTCTTCTCAAAACGAATGTTCGAGATCATGAGACGATACAGCTCCATGGTGGAAGAGTATTCTATCGATGAAGGTTTCATAGACATCACTGGACTTCGACGTTCTCTTGGGATGTCATACAAGGCGATCGCAGAAAAAATGCGAGACGATATTGTAAACGAACTTGGCATTAGTGTGTCAGTAGGCTTAGCTCCAACTAAGGTTCTCGCAAAAATAGCGAGCACAAGAAACAAACCCATGGGGCTACTGTGTATACCAGGCAAAGAGGCACACAGATACCTGAAGCAGCTTCCTGTTGGAAAGGTGTGGGGGATCGGTCCACAGACAAAAGACTATTGTGCGAAACTAAGAATATTTACCGCACTCGACTTTGCGGAAAAAGATCCAGAATGGATTTCACAACACTTCACAAAACCACATCAAGAGATCCATCGAGAACTTAGGAGTATTTCAGTCTATCCGGTATCACCGGAAGAAAAAACAAGATATGTATCTATTTCAAAAACAAAAACCTTCACTCCGCCGGCCAAGCAAAAAGAGTTCGTCTGGGGTCAGTTGGTCAAGAATATTGAAAACGCATGTATCAAGGCACGACGCTATAAGCTTGGCGCGAAAGACCTCATTATTTTTCTGAAGACACAGTCATTCAATAGTAAGGGGACAAAAGCAAAACTCACACGCGTCTCATGCTTCCCACATGAAATCTTACCTATCGCACGTCAGTTATTCGAAGAGTGTTACAAGGAAGGAAGTGAATACAGGTCCACGGGAGTTGTGTTAGCGAGTCTGATTGAACACAGGCCAACACAGCGAAACTTATTTGAAGAGCCTCTTAAGCTCGAATACATGCAGAATCTATACAATGCAGTAGATATTCTTTCTAAAAAATTTGGAAAGCATACAGTGCATTCAGCGGCTAGTTTGTCGGCTAACAGTTTCGATCAGCATGAGGGGTGGCGTGGAGATAAACCATTACGAAAAGTAAAAAAGATGCTTGGAGAAAGTGCACGCAAGCGACTTGGAATGCCACTGTTGGCAGGGGAGGTGAAATGAGGAAATTATGAAGAATGGTTGAAAAAGATGTATATGTCAGATACACTACTTATCTATGGCAACTGCAAGCAAGCAAGAGCTAAAACAGCACATAAAACAGGTTTTTGATCGTGCATCAGGCACACTGTTTATTGCTGACTCAAATGGAACTGTCATGTATGCAAACCATGCACTGGCAAAAAAAACTGGGTACGATACACCACAAATCATTGGGACAAAAGCAGGTTCGTTGTGGGGTGGATACATGTCGAAATCATTCTACAGAGATATGTGGCACACAATAAAAAATGATCGTAATGCATGGACAGGTTGCGTTACTAACCAGTACAAATCAGGCACGCAAGATGATACGATGAACATCGCACCGATAGAGACTAATGATGCAAACGAGACGCTATTCTTAGAATGTAATCCCGAAGGAGATTCAGAATCACAACGACAAGAATTTCAAGAGAAATTCAAAAATCTGGCTACGGGTAAAAAAACTGGGCTGGATGCTCTCATGCAATATGGTACGTGGTTGGCACCAGAAGAAAGTACCAATTCTAAAACAGAGTACGCATTCGAGTACCTCGTAACTGAATACAATTCCATTCATGATGCATTGACTGACATATTCGTACGTCCAACTCGAGATATTCTTGGAGAGCGCTATTCTGATCACAAACTCATAGTAGATGCGCAGGCAGATCCAGCTGCGTTTCAGATAATCTACAACAAGTACGAGCATGTTGTAAGATACTACTTTATACGTCGGCTAAGCGATGCATCAGTCGCTCATGACTTAGCTCAGGATACGTTCATGAAGGCATTCATGTATCTTGATCGATATAAGCTTCTCAATGCCTCATATAAGACATATCTACTCCGTATAGCGCACAATATACTCGTGAATCATTTCAGAGACACTGCTAGGGAGGTCAAGGGAGACAATGAAAAAATGCAGGAAGTTCCATACAACCAGAAGCATGAGGTGAGGATGGACAACATGTTGCTGTGGAGGCAAATCGCAAATTTTCCTGAGTCAGCAAGGGTGGTCATGCATATGCGATACAAGGATGAGTTATCAATTCGTGAAATTGCAACCATTCTTGGTAAATCTGAGAACTCAATCAAGCTCCATTTGAGTAGAGCACGTAAGAAGTTGAGGGTCATGTTAGGTGGGTAGATGAAATAACGGAGGTATAGAAATATGTTCAAAGAGGTGTCTGATGACACCTTTTTTGTTTTCCGGTGTTTATAAAGTAAGGGCGTATCTATAAAACCCTAAATCAAGCTATATGCAGCCAGTAGTTGTGTACACAGGGCCATTGGAAAGTCTATCAGTCGTACAGGAAGAGTTGGGTTCACTCGCTCAGGTGGTGCGGACCGAACCAGTTGTAGAGGAGCTGCTACCCATGATTGAGAGGGCGACTGCAGTCCTCGACGCCTCTATGAAAGTAAGAATTCCCAAGGAGACTCTCGAAAAAGCACCTGAGCTAAAAGTTATATCTACAGCAACAACAGGAGCTGATCACATTAATCAGTCTACCCTAGAAGAAAGAAATATTTCACTCCTCACACTCAAAGGACAGAAGGAGGTATTACATGGTTTGACGGGCGCAGCCGAACATTCGTGGTTATTGCTTATGATGTGTGCAAGAAATGTTCGCGCTGCTATACATCATGTAGAAGGGGGAGGATGGGAAAGAACTGAATTTGCTGGAACTATGTTGAAAGGAAAAACTCTTGGTCTTGTGGGGTACGGTCGAATTGGTTCATGGATGGCCACATATGCAGCTGGCTTCGGTATGGATGTGGTTGCATATGATCCGTATGTTACGACATCTCCGGAAGGAGTCACGCTTACATCAATTGATGAGGTGTATGTTAAAGCGGATTTTTTATCAATCCACGTACATCTGTCAGATGAGACAAAGCACCTTATAAACGGTGAGGCGCTTGGCAAGATGAAAGATGGAGTAGTGATTATTAACACATCCCGTGGAGATATTATAGATGAGGATGCAGTTGTTGCTGGGCTCGAGTCAGGAATAGTTTCAGCAATTGGAGTAGATGTGTTAACTGATGAGCCGGATGTTACTCATAGGCCACTCTATAAGCACAGTCTGTCTCACAAAAACGTTATTATCACCCCACACATTGGTGGGTTCTGTCCGGAGTCTGTAGATATTACAGTTCGATACGCAGCTCAGCGTATCAAGCCATTCCTTGTATAAGTATGCGACCTCATATCCAACAACTAGCAAATGACCTTAAGGCACGTGGCATTAGATATGCATTCGGTGTTACTGGTGGCGGTGCAAGTCTGGAGCTCATAACACACCTCATGAGTGAGGGGATTGAGTATATTCCTGTTTCGCACGAAGCTGCTGCGCCTATCATGGCCGGAGCAACGGCCGTGGATGGAACATTGCGGGCGGTTGCGATTTCGATTAAAGGGCCGGGATTTATAAACATGATGCCGGGCATCACCCTAAATCATTTTGAGCAGCGCCCTTCTTTGAGTATTTCAGAAGCATACGATCTACAACAAAACATTTCAAAAGTTCACAAGAAAATAGATCAAAAAGCGATCGTCTCACCAGTGACCAAGGCATACGACATCCTGGGTGATCATACAGGCCTACAAGCGTTGGTTCAGTGTGCACAGGCCGGAGTTCCAGGCCCAGTACATCTCGATATTTCAAATGATCGTGTAACAGGGTTACAAAAAAGCAATCAAGATGATGATGGATTGGATGCAGAAAATAAATCATACACCGAACGCATAAAGACACATAAAAAAATTGCTATCATACTCGGATCAGTGGCGCGAAGTTTGACGGGGGTGGATTGGTCATCTATCGGCGTGCCAGTTTGTACAACAGCCGCTGCAAAAGGAGTGATTGATGAGACAGGGGATTTTGTGGGTGGCGTTATCACGGGTGAAGTGAAAGATCTGTCACCTGAATCGACTATCTTGTCTCAGGCAGACTGTATTGTTGCGGTCGGTCTACGACAAAGCGAGGTGGTAAAACCAATGTCGTTCAACAAACCAACTTTCATTATAGATACAGTCATGGGATGTCACGAGGGTTTCGGTGCAGATGAATTTCTGGTGCACGATCTGGAACAGGCGGCTCGCAATATCAAAGAAGTTGTTACAGAATCATGGGGCGAAGAAGTATGTAATCAAGTCCGAAAGACTATCGAAGAGGAGTTGCTGGGAGATGTGTGGCTGCCAGGTCACGTATTTGAAACCTTAAATGAAGGTCTGTCAGAAGCAACGCTGGTTCTCGACACAGGACTATTCTGCACTATTGGAGAAACAATATTTAAGGCTGCAAAACCAGAATATTTTATCGGAAGCTCACAAGGAAGATTTATGGGGGTCGCAATACCAACGGCGATAGGTCATGCAATTCATGCTGCAAATAAAACGATATGTGTCATAGGTGATGGGGGTGTGATGCCCTATGTATCAGAAATTGCTATTGCGGTAGATCAAAACCTACCCATCATGTTTGTGATGATGTCGGATGGGGGATATGGGGCGATTGGTATGGGTGCGGAAGAAATCGGTGCACCGAAAGAAATTTATGAGCATAAAAAAAGAGATGTGGCGGGGATAGTTGGCGCGATGGGGTGCAAAACAAGTACTGCAGAAAACCTCACAGATTTTCAGAATATAGTGGGAAGTTGGGCAGGGATTAGTCCTATATTTATAACCTGCACATTCGATAAGGAACAGTATCGATCCATGACAAAAAATATCCGATAGTATGAGTTCAAAAATACACATTCTAATTATAGGTGCAGGGTCGGCTGGAAAGCGCCATGCACAAAACCTCTCAAGTCTTGGGTGTGAAATATCTGCGTTTGATCCTCGAGAGGACCGACTTAAGGAAATTACTGAGAAGATCGGATGTATCAAAACAGACACTGACCTCGAACGTCTGCGGAGCGAACATACCTTCGATGGTGCGGTGATTGCATCTCCACCAATCTTTCACATCGCACAAGCACAGGAACTGGCGAAGAAGGGTACTCCGGTTCTTATGGAGAAACCTCTTTCTGCGCACCTAGTAGATGCTGAGCTACTCAAAGATATAAATACACGAATACTTCTCGGGTATACATACCGCTGGTGGAAGCCGCTCATTGACGTAAAAGCACAACTGGATGAGCATGATATCGGAACTGTCAGGCATGTCCGAATGGTGATGAGTGCGCATTTAGCAGATTGGCATCCATGGGAAAATTACAAAGATTTCTTCATGGCAAAAAAGGAAATGGGTGGTGGTGCACTTTTAGATGAGAGTCATTTCATTGACCTGATGATATGGATGTTTGGTATGCCGAAGTACATTTTCGCCAATGTTGAGACGATCGGAAATTTGGAAATCAACTCCGATGATTCGGTGGATCTCATTGCTCGATACGCAAATGGCACACGTGTGAACATGCATCTGGATCTGCTCGGAAGACCTCATGAAAAATACATTCACATTGTAGGAGATGGTGGATCGATTCGCTGGAGTTTCGAACCTAATGAAGTCGTTGTGCACAAGGCGGGTATAGCAGAGATGCAGACGTATACGTCGGAAAGGAATGATATGTTCAAGGAAGTCGCTGCGGAGTTCATCGAAATGATCGAGCACAACAAACATCCTTCATGCACGATTGCTGATGGAATGCGTGTGTTAGAGGTCGTGGAGGCAGCGCGTAAAAGCTCACAAGAACACAAAGAAATAATACTTACATAAGCTTGTCTATGGCCATATTAAAAGTGCAGAAACGAAACGGTGCTGTTGTTGATTTTGATATAAAAAAGATCGAGGTGGCTATAGGAAATGCGGCGGAGTCCGTGGGTAAGCGCGACAGGGCGCTGCCTGCAACACTTGCCAAGGATGTATTTGTGCAGCTGGAGGAATTATATGCAGATCAGGTGCCGACAGTAGAAAACATTCAGGATGGCGTCGAGCACATGCTTGTACAATACGACTACAAAGATATCGCAAAATCTTACATTCTCTATCGAGAAAAAAGACGTGAAGCTCGGGAGGAGAGGAACGTAGTGGTCGAAGTCGGTAAAACTATCTCGGAATATCTCGACAAACTAGATTGGCGTGTGAATGCAAATTCAAATCAAGGATATTCATTGGGTGGATTAATTTTGAACACTGCTGGTAAGGTGGTGGCAAATTACTGGCTTTCTCATATCTACCCAAAGCAAGTTGGGGGTGCACACAGGAATGCAGACCTACACATTCACGACCTCGACATGCTTGCGGGTTACTGTGCTGGGTGGAATTTAAGGGTGCTGCTGGAAGAAGGTTTTAATGGACCCGCAGAAAAAATCGAATCGAAACCGCCAAAGCATCTATCATCAGCAGTTGCACAAATGGTCAACTTTTTTGGAACGCTTCAGAACGAGTGGGCGGGTGCGCAGGCATTCTCGAGCTTCGACACGTATCTTGCGCCATTCGTGAAGAAATACGAAATGGAAGTGCATGAAAAATTGTCTGATGGTGGTGCGGTATTTACTTCACCTCAGGCACGAGCGTCGTACATTGAAAAAGAGGTGTATCAATATGTATATCAGAACATGCAGTCCTTTGTTTTTAACTTGAATATCCCTTCACGATGGGGAACACAAACACCATTCACAAACATCACGCTCGACTGGACAGTCCCTGATGACCTCAAAGACAAAAGACTACTACTTGCCGGAAAAGAATTCGCATACACCTATGGAGAACTCGAACACGAAATGAATATCATTAATCGAGCATTCATTGAGGTGATGATAAAAGGAGATGCAAAAGGTAGGACGTTCACTTTTCCTATTCCGACGTACAATATTACCAAAGAATTCGATTGGTATAATGTTAATAATCTGCCGCTATTTGAGATGACTGCAAAGTATGGAACACCATATTTTCAGAACTTTATCAACTCGGATTTGAACCCTGGAGATGTTCGCTCGATGTGCTGCCGACTCCAGTTGGACTTAAACGAGCTACGAAGTAGAGGAGGAGGATTATTTGGATCAGCGGAAATGACTGGATCGATTGGAGTAGTGACAGTAAATGCAGCGCGTATAGGATATACATGCCAAGGAGATAAAGAAAAATTTCTTGAAAGAATGTCTCATCTCATGCAGACAGCGAAAACGTCACTCGAAATTAAAAGAAAAGAGATTCAAAAATGGATCGATCGTGGATTGTTTCCGTATACAAAACGATACCTCGGAAAACTTCGCAACCACTTCTCAACAATCGGAGTGAACGGGTTGAATGAAGCAATTCGGAATTTTACTAATGACGAAGAGTCGATTGTGACGGAGTGGGGTCAGGCATTCGCGAAAGAGGTACTTGATCATATGCGTGAAAAACTCACCCTATATCAGGAGGAAACAGGTCATCTGTATAACTTAGAGGCGACTCCAGCAGAGGGGGCAACGTATCGGTTCGCAAAAGAAGATCAGCGTCGATATGCGGGTATATTACAAGCAGGGACACAGGAAGCACCATTCTATACGAATTCATCACAGCTGCCGGTTGGCTATACGGATGATGTATTCGAAGCACTCATGCTTCAGGATGACCTGCAGAAGAAATACACAGGTGGGACGGTGCTGCATTGCTACATGACGGAACGTATAACATCTGCGGTTGCGTGTAGAAAACTGGTCAGGAATATCCTCAACAAATTCAAATTGCCGTACATTACCATCACACCAGCGTTCTCAATCTGTCCGAAACATGGATATATAGCGGGCGAGCATGACTTCTGTCCAACGTGTGACAAGGAACTTGGGCTCGTTGGAGAAGCAAAGGATGAACAGTACAGAGCGATGTATACAGAGAATAAAGAGGTGGAGAAGCAAAAAATACTGAGCTTATAAAAAGACTACTAATTAACCCCCATGCTATGTCACAAAAAATAGAGCGCCAGCGTTGCGAGGTTTGGACGCGAGTCATGGGATACCACCGTCCGGTATCTCACTTCAACATTGGTAAGAAAGCCGAGCACTACTCTCGAAAGCACTTCGAAGAATGTATTGCATCAAACAAAGACTTTTTTGAACAATACGGATAATGCTCATATCAGGAATCCAGAAAATATCTCTGATCGATTTCCCAGACACCCCGGCGTGTATCGTGTTCACGCCGGGGTGTAATTTCCGTTGTGGCATGTGTCACAATCCAGAATTTGTGTTGCCTGAAGAAATTCTCAAAATAAAGGATAGCTTTATTCCGGAAGGTGCTGTGCTTAGGTTTCTTCGGGCCCGAAAGGGAATGCTAGAGGGAGTTGTCATTACAGGGGGAGAGCCTACGATTCAAGGCGATCTTCTTACGTTCATGAAAAAAATCCGTGACGAAGGCCTTAAAATAAAACTGGACTCAAATGGTGCGCGTCCTGAAATACTTGAACAAGTCATCGAACAGCAACTCGTTGACTATATTGCGATGGACCTCAAGCACATTCCAGAAAAATACCAAGGGGTAAGTGGTCGGTGCGTGCAACCAGAAAAAATTCGATCCTCAATTAGAACGATCGTAAACTCAGGAGTAGATCATGAATTCAGAACGACGGTTATCAAGGAAATTCACACTCCGGAGATCATGAAGAAAATGGCCAGAGAAGTAGAGGGTGCTCAGAATCTGTACCTACAAGCATTTCGTCCAGGAAAAACACTCGACCCGGCGTATGGCACTTTGACGACATACAAGGATGCAAAGCTGACAGAATTTGCTCGGGATATATTCAGTCCGCATGTCATGCATGCTGATGTTCGGATATAGACATGTTATAATACGCACATATGAAACACACAAAACAAATAGAGGGCAGAATCATTCAGATCGGTGTCGTCCTGTACTGGACACTATTCTGGTTCCTCAACTTCATCGACAAACTCATAACAGAACCGACGTATATCTGGGCAGGAAGAAACCGACTTGCGCAGTTTATGGATTACTTTGCATCGATTGGTGTCGACGATCCACGGATTCCACACGCAGTATTTGTAAAAACAACCGTCGCCGAACTCATAGCATTTGTGTTATGTGCTGGTGCGTTATATTTCCTTCTTAAAAAGAAAAATGAAAAAGCGCATGCGTGGTTTTTTTGGGGGACGCTCGTTGGGCTCGTCATTTTCAGTTTCTTCTCAATCGGCGATCAAATTTTTGGTGACCGTGTTGAATTGTGGGAACACACACAGTACTGGATAGCGCTGATTGTTTCATGGGCTGCATACATCTATTTTCCAAAAAAATAAATTTGACGAACGTCTTTAATCGTGTTAATCTGGGACGTAATTGCATACCAAAAGACCGCTCAAAAGGCGGTTTTTTGTATTGACAGGATTCAGACGGGCTGATATTCTGATTAAGGTTTCGCTCATTTAAAAACTTTCAAAGGAGAGAGTATATGCCAGCAACAGCTGTTGTCGGGTGTCAGTGGGGAGATGAGGGGAAGGGAAAGATTGTCGATCTACTCGCAGAGAACGCCGATGTGACGGTACGTTACCATGGAGGGAACAATGCTGGGCACACACTGGTGATCGACGGGAAGAAGACGGTGGTTCATACAGTCCCTTCGGCGATGACTCGTCGTGGCATGATCTGTCTGTGTACGGCGTACGAGGTAATCGACCTCGACGTTTTCGCGAGAGAGGTCGCTATGGCGATTTCATGTGGGTCCACTGTGGTGGTCGATGTGAATGCACCAATCATTCTTCCGGTGCATAAAGACATTGATGCTGGTCGAGAAATGTCTCGTGGCGTAGATAAGATTGGAACCACAAAGCGTGGTATCGGTCCTGCGTACAGCGATCTTCGCGGCTGCATTACTATGGGTGACCTACGTGATGAAGCAAAACTTCGTGCAAAGTTGCTCAAGGGCAAGTACTACGAAGAGCTGCGTAATACGGCAATGTTTCATGGTATCGAGAAGCCACAGACACTCGAACAGTGCGTGCACTTTCTGATGAGCTTTGCTGATCGCCTCATCCCGCACCTGGGAGATACCGCGCAGATCATCAATAGAAGTGTTATGGGTGGTCTCGTCTTGTTCGAAGGTGCTCAGGCGGTGATGCTTGATGTGCTTGGTGGAACGCGTCCGTACGTCACATCCTCATTCTGTGTTCCTCAGATTGGATTGGCTCAATGTGATCTCAGTACGTACGACAGTATAGTAGGGGTTGCAAAAGCATACCTCACACGTGTTGGTGCTGGGCCATTACCGACAGAACTGCATGGTGATGATGCTGAGCGAATCCGCAAGGCAGGTGCGGAATATGGTGCGACGACTGGACGTCCGCGTCGATGTGCGTGGCTCGATCTTCCACAGCTTCGATATGCAGTGGGACGTGCTGGTGTGACTGAGCTCGCTGTGACTAAGTTGGATGTATTGTCCGGACAAGGGCCGCTCAAGGTCTGTGTGGGATACAAGCACAAAAAAACTGGCGCAATCCTCCCTCGTGACGCATCTGTGACGACTGAGATCATGGAAACATACGAACCAGTTTATAAGGCTATGGAAGGCTGGAACGAGGATATCTCAGGTATCCGCGATCGTGCGCATCTGCCACGTCAGGCAAAGGCGTACCTTCAGCTCATCCAGGATGAGGTAGGTATTCCAGTTACGACGGTATCACTTGGCCCTGATCGCAAGCAGAATGTCGAGCTTCCGCTCGCTGCGTAATAACTGATCCCCGCAAAGTCGGGGATTTTTTTGTAAATTAAGTGCATTTTTTGTCGTGTAAATGCTATTGACAATATATGACACATATGATTAACTGTTGCATTCACTCCGATAAGACGGGAGTGAAGCACTTTGACAATAATCTTTAACGACACATTCCGGTTCTCAGTTCAGAAAAAGCCTAAATTTGGGAGGCAACAATGCGATATCTGGTTTTTCTTTTGGCAGTAAGCGTGCTCATCGTCGGATGTGCTCAAGACATTGAGCCGGGCGCATTGCCCAGCAATGCGCTGGGGCAATCCTTAGGCGCTCTCGAGCCTGGTGAGCCAGGCACTGCGTGCGACGAAAATGGTGCGTCTGTCCAGTGTTACACTGGCGAGGCTGGCACTGCTGGTGTCGGTGCGTGCAAGTTCGGCGTTCAAGCCTGTGTTGGCGGTGTGTACACCGACTGCGAAGGTGAGGTCACGCCGAGTGACGAAGTGTGCGATGGCGCGGACAACAACTGCGATAACGCAGTAGATGAAGGACTCGGCCAGACCACGTGTGGTGTGGGCGAGTGCCTGACGACGGTTGAGAACTGTGTTGGTGGCTCTCCGAGCGACTGCGAATTCGAGGCGCTTCTCAAGATCTCTCCGGAGGTCTGTGACGGTCTCGATAACAGCTGCGAAGGTCTGGTCGACGAAGATCAGGCTGGTCAGCCGCTCACGCAAGACTGCTACAATGGTGCCGATGGTACTCAGGACGTAGGCGAGTGTGTTGGCGGAACGCAGACGTGTTCTGACGCTGCATTCGGAAGTTGCAATGGCGAAGTTGTGCCGAGCTCTGACGTATGTGACGGTGACGACAATGACTGTGACGGGGCTGCTGATGAAGACTTTGCGAACCTGGGAACGGGTTGTACGGTCGGAACTGGCGAGTGCGAGAACACGGGTACGGTTGTCTGCAACGCTGAGCAAAACGGTGAGGTGTGTAGTGTGACTCCTGGCGATCCGTCGCCTGAGACATGTGACTCACTCGACAATGACTGTGACGGCGCATCCGATGAGGATGATGCCGGCGATGCATTGACTCAAGATTGCTATAACGGCCCAGACGGAACTGAAGATGTGGGTGAGTGTACTGGTGGTACGCAAACCTGCGCTGATGGTGCGTTTGGAAGCTGTGTAGGCGAGACGGTCCCTGCGGCTGAGACCTGCGACTCCAAAGACAATGACTGCGATGCGGTCGCTGACGAAGGGGACGACGGCAAGGCACTTCAAGTTGCATGCTATACCGGTGCCGATGGTACGTCTGGTGTGGGTACGTGCGGCGATGGTGTGCAAGTCTGTGCGCTCGGCGAGCTGACTGACTGTCTTGGTGAAACCGTTCCAGTTACTGAGGTCTGCTTCGATGAAGCCGACAACAACTGTGACGGGGAAGCAGACGAGGATTGTGTGGTTCCTTGCACTGACGAGGATAACGACGGCTTCGGCGAAGGCTGTGCCAAAGGCGCAGACTGTGACGATTCCAATGCAAACATCAATCCGGCTCAGCCGGAGTGGTGCGGTAACGCAACCGACGACAATTGCAACGGGCTGCAAGACGAGCTCGAATGTAACCCGACGGTTTCTGGTAGTGTGTTGGTGACCTTCAAGTCGACTGGCGCATGTTCGTTTGGTGGCCCGGTGGTGCACGATGACTTCGAAAGTGTCTCGTTCCCATCATACAAGCCGCTGAATCCCGGCCTCGGTCTTTCGACTGATACGGTATACTCCTCGACGTCTGGCGGCCTTGCTGGTCTACACCGCTTCAACATCGAGTTCGATCTCGATGGTTTGGACGGAAATGATCTGCTCTTCGTCGACGGCGATACGAGTGGTGCGGTTCTGTCGGATCAATGTGGTAAGCTTCGCTTCTTCTTTGAAGGAGTCGAGGTTGCATACGACATCTTCATGGACCCACGTCCGGTACCTGACCCGTTCTTTACGGCTAATGCCTTCGTGTGTTTCGGTCCGGCATCTGGTTGCATCCTCTGTGGTGGCGACTACGACGGAAACGGTACTCCTGACTGCGATGAGGACGGCGGCTATTGTGCCCTCGATCCTCAGGACAACGCGGCCTGCGGAGACTAGAATCAACTGCCCTACTTCTACGGAAGTAGGGCTTTTTAATCTTTGAAAGCAGGGTACTTAAAAATAGCGGAGATACTTGAGTGACCTTTCTGTATTGACAGAAGGGTGCTGGAGATGTAGTTTTGTAATAAGTGTAGAGTGCTCAGAGAGGGGAGTACAATGGAATTAGCAATTGATATTTTCATGACATGCATCGCGATTTGGATACTCCTGTCGTTATGCAATTTATACAGTCATGATCCGTCTGATATCTATAATGATATCAACCGATGAGATGTAGGAACAATGCTCACGTTACATACGTGGGCTTTTTTAATTGCGGGCATAAGGATGTGAGTAGAGTTTATTTATTCACCAAAACAAGCTATAATACCAAACTATGAACACCGCGTCTCACCCCATGCGTAAAGCAACCGCTGTAATGGGCCTTATTGGCTTTGCTGCAATATTATCCTTTCTTCCTGCAGAATACGCGCTGTCAATATTTGGTGTCATTACGCTCGTCGTTATTACATGGGCATTCAAATATCCATTGCTCTACCTGACTATTTTTCTCATCCCCTTTGTCGGGCTTACATTTAACTTTAGCGAATTTGCTTTTCTTCGGTCACTTCCTTTTATCGGTGTTTGGGACGCGCCAATTGGAGATTTTATTGCACTGACGATTACGATCGTATTTGGCATGTATCTCGTGCACTACGAAAGAGTAAAGCATATATATCATCATATTAAAGATCACCTCCCGGCGTTTAAGTGGTACGTCCCGTTTTTACTTGTTGCAATACTTTCAATTTTCCGGGCACCTCGAGACATGCAAATGGTCAGCCTCCAGTACTTCATGAGGTTTGTGTTGTTTACATACATTGCGTTTGTCGCACTTCCATTCTGGATGGTCAGAACAAAGAAACATCTTCGCACCATAATTCATGTGTTTGTATGGTCAGGAATTCTAGTCGCTATATTCGGCGCAATATCGCTCTTTGTAGGTGAACCGTTCTGGGGAATATGGCGGCGAGTATCGCCATTCGTGTTTGCAGGAATCGCTCCGATTGGTACAAACCATAACCTGCTGTCTGAATTTCTCGTTACGACTATTCCGTTAACTTTTTACGTTGCTACGCACACGCACGAGCATTTCAAAAAGTGGTACATGCTTGCAGGTATTTCAATGATTATCATTACACTTCTCACATTTGGTAGAACAGCTTGGATTGTCTTGGTGGTACAGTTAATTGCATTATGGTGGTTTATAAGACCGCGCGACTTGTCTCACAAACTACTCCGTGCATGGCCACTACTCATTGTGGGAGCAATATTAGTGAGTTATATGGCAATCTTTTCAGCAAGTGATTTTGTGAAGCTATCGACAGACTCGCGACTCGACCTCACAAGATTCTCGCTCATTCAGGCAGCACAAACACCATGGATCGGGCGTGGTATCGGCACGTTCATTCCTACGCTTGGGCTCTCTACTGCATTTAGTCTCGAATATGGTGGGCCGATCGAAGCTCATGGATTTGGGCAAAAACTGTTATTTGAGACAGGAATTATTGGCCTCGTGTTCTTCATTATGTTCTTCATGCGCATGCTGTTTCTATTGGCACGCACGTGGCATGAGTCTCAAAATAAAGATTATCGCAACCTCATACTCGCTACATATATCACACTGATTGGTGCGCTCGCATTTCAGGTATTTAACACATCGTATTTTAATGCTAAGTTATGGTTCCCGGTTGGTCTTGCGTGGGTGGTCTTGTACGGAAAGTGGAAGTTTAATACAAAAACATGAACATACTGATTTTGGCACAACAATTTTTCCCGGATAGTCTGGGGGGTAGTGCTCGTGTTGCTTTTGAGCAAGCGCGAGAGCTGGCTGATCGCGGGTTTAAAGTTACTGCAGTCGTTCCCAAAAGAACACCAACTGCAAAGAAAAAGGAGACTATTCAGGGTGTCCAGGTTCGTCGATATGGAACTGGGCACATACATGCGCTCGGACAAAGCTACGTGGATGTCACGCAAGCTGCTGATCTGCTTGCTGATGTGATGAAAGAGGTTCAGCCAGATGCTGTTATCATTCATCAGCCGACTATTGGACACGTATACACAAAACGATATGAAGGTATTCCTGTGTTGTATATGTTCCATGCGTCCGTTCCAAAGGAAGTAAAATTTCAAGGGATCACAGGTAAGGGTGGATGGAAGCGTATTTTCAGCTGGGCGTTTATTAAATGGCTTGAGGATATAGAAACGAAGACACTTCGAAGATCTGATCGTGTACTCGTATTATCGGAGTACTCCAAGAAGCTAGTAAACAGGATTTATCCATTTACTAAAAAGAGGACGTTACAGATTCCAACAGGAATCGATGCAAAGCGTTTCATTCCAACAAAAGCAAAAAACATTATCAGATCGATTATCGGAATTCCAGAAGACAGGTTCGTCCTACTTACGGTACGCCGTCTTGTGCCGCGCATGGGGCTCAAAAATTTCATCAAAGCGGTGAAGCAGCTTGCCCCAGACTATCCGAATCTGAAAGTATATATTGTTGGTGATGGGCCTCTGAAGGAGCCGCTGGAGAAGCTGATCAAGCGTATGGACTTGGAAGATACTATTACTCTGACGGGGCGCGTCAAGGAAGAGGATCTACATATGTTCTATCAAGCATCTGATTGTTTTGTGCTTTCGACTCGAGCATATGAAGGTTTGGGAATAGCCACGCTAGAAGCATTGTCATCTGGATTACCAGTTCTTGGTACACCGGTTGGCGCGACCTCAGAGATTTTATCGAAACTTGATAAGCGGTTACTTTTCGATTCATCCCAGCCCGAAGCAATTGAAAAGGGAATAAGATGGTTCATCGAAACAGGGGTGAATGTAAAAAACCTACCAAAGAAAGCTCGAGACTTAGTTTGTGAGGAATATACATGGACACGGGCAGGCGATACGCTCAAAAAGATTATTACTGACGAGGTGAAAAGCTAATATGAACATATTTCTGTTTGTCATTCTTGTAATCGTATTTCTCATTCTTTTGTCGCTGGGGATAGCAGGACATTCGCTCGCGCCATGGGTTCCTGCTCGCGCCAAAGACTTGAGTCGCATCCACAAACTTATAGATGCACAGCCAGGAGAAAAAGTGTATGAAATTGGATGTGGAAATGGGCGTGTGAGCTTGTACATGCATGACAACAGCGAGGCGGATATTATTGGTATTGAACGAGCGTGGCCTCTTGCGCTGGTCTCGCAGATACGAAAGAAGATGGGGAAGAAGGATCGGTTCACGGTGCGACATGAGAGTTGTTTCAAATCTGATCTTAGTGATGCAGATGTGGTGTATACGTTTGGTATGCCAGCACAAATGAAAAATAAACTTGCACAAAAACTAATTGAGTCCTGCAAGTCAGGGACACGAATTGTCTCGTATGTATTTAAAATCGACCCGTGGGAGCCAGATGTGATCGACAAGCCCACCAAGGAAGATGTTCCGGTGTATAGATATATCATATGAAGATTCTCCAAATAAACAAATTCTGGTATCGGCATGGTGGAGCAGACGTTTACGCGATTGATATTGCAGATGCACTCAAAAAACATGGTCACGACGTGAGTTATTTTGGGATGGATCATAAGAATAATATCAAGACACGATACAAGAAGTACTTCATCAAAGAGCGGAATATTTCTAACGAGGACTATAAGAAGAAACTTTCACCGGCAAAAATTAAGGAGGCGCTCAATATCATTTACGCGAAAGAAGCTGCAAAAAAACTAGACCAGCTTTTGCAAGACGAAGAGTTTGATATAGCTCACATCCACAACATCTACCATCACCTATCGCCGAGCATTCTTGGTGTGCTTCGTCGTCACAATATTCCTGTTGTACAAACACTCCACGATTACAAGCGTCTGTGTCCAAATCATGCCATGTTCACACAGGGGAGCATTTGCGAACGATGCAAAGGACGTAAGTATTACAACGCTGTAAAATTCAAATGCGTTTTCAATTCTAAGGCGGCATCTGCTGTTGTCGCGACTGAAATGTACGCACAATCAGTATTTGGCTGGTACGACAACTACATCGATAGATTCATTGCTCCAAGTGCCTTCATGAAAAAGAAGCATGTCGAATGGGGGAGAACTCCAAAAAATATCGACGTACTTCATTATGGTATGGAAGTGAGTGGAAAAATCACTAAGCCTGGCAAGCATGTTCTGTATGCAGGGCGACTGGCTGATGAAAAGGGGATTGATGTGGTATTGAAGATAGCTAAGGAATTTCCAGATATCACGTTTGACGTTGCGGGAGATGGGCCATTGCGAACTCATGTGGAGTACACCATCAAAAGTCAGAAGCTCGGCAATGTAAAACTACATGGACATGTGTCGAAAGCGCGACTCAAAAAGCTGCGAGATAGTGCTTCTTTTTTGCTCATTCCGTCACAATGGTATGAGAATTATCCGCTGTCATTACTGGAGATGTTTGCACACGGTCGTGCTGCTATAGGATCGCGATTGGGAGGTATCCCTGAGATGATTATCGATGGCAAAACAGGCTTCTTATGCGACCACCAAGATATGGCCCAATGGATTGACAAAACCCGAAAATTGTGCTATAGTAAGCCTTTAAGTGAGAAAATGGGTGAAAAAGCACGCAAACAGGTTGAAACCACAAATGATCCTGAAAAGCACTATGAAATGCTTGTCGGCATATACAAAAAAACTATCAAAGCTCGTAAAAACAGCTAGAGTAGTCACCTTCTTAAAGAGTGGGACTTTCGGTCTCATTTTTTTGTTGGCAATGGTGCCGATGCAGACCTCAGCGCTAACAGATAACTACCCAAAAATCGCAAATGTCTTCCTAGAGTGGAAGCTGACAACAGTACAAGCAGATGCGCTCTCACAGTGGGATGTGGTTGTGTTGGATATGGAAGTTCAACATCACTCACCGCAACTCATCAAGAGAATTCGAAGTAAAAATCCTGATGTTACTATTTTGGCGTACATCACATCACAGGAGATTCGACGCGATGCACCAACGCGAGCAACAACTGCGCCACTTCGTTATAAGCTATACAACTCTATTGATAACTCATGGTGGCTGAGAGATGCATCTGGAAATCGAATGAGTTGGTGGCCTGGTACATATCTTTTGAATATCACAGAGGGATCGGGAGTAAACGAACGAGGACAGAAGTGGAACGATTTTCTACCGCAATTTGTAAACGATGAAATTCTTTCAACTGGTCTATGGGACGGAGTATTTTATGATAACTCATGGGACAACATCTCGTGGTTCATGCCACAGGGAACGGATTTAGATAATAATGGACGACTCGATCTGACACGACCTCACAACGACAATCAATGGCGTGACGGTATGGTTGCGGTGTTTCAAAAGACAAAATATCTTAATCCGAACACACTCATAATTGGAAATGGTGGCCATGTGTACGCACCACATGTTAATGGTGCACTTTACGAACATTTCGACGAAGACAGTTTTGCACACGGTTTAAATAAAACAAGAGAGGCAGATAGTAAGGCGATGCAGCCACACGTCTCAATTTTGAATACAAATGTAGCAAACACGGGTTTCGAGCAGGACTATCGTCATATGCGATTCGGTTTAACGAGTACGCTACTCACCGAAGGCTATTACAGTTTTGATAGCGGGGATGCGACTCATACAGAAACGTGGCACTACGATGAATATGACGCATATCTCGGACCATCAAAGAGTGAGGCGAAGCATGACAATCACGAGAAATACAACATTACTGATGGCATATGGAAACGCGAGTTTGCTAATGGAGTATCTGTGGTAAATGCGACAGGTGAATCACAATACATCGATCTTCAGGGTGAATTCGAGGCTATTCGAGGAATTCAAGATCCTGTTCACAATAACGGACGCATTGTTGAGTCTGTGCAGCTTGATGGGTTTGATGGGAAAATTCTTCTTCGTCCACTTGGTTCAATCCAGAACGTCGGATACAGCAACGGAACATTTGTGCGTGTATATGACGTAGATGGAACCAAGAAGCGTAACGGATTCTTCGCCTACGATGAGGCGGTTCAGGGTGGAACCCAGTTGCTCATCGCTGATCTGGATAACGACGGTATCGATGATACGATAACTGGAAACAATGGACTTCTGCAGACATGGAGTGGTGGTACGAAGCTGCGGGGTGTTATGGAGCCGTTCGTGGGATACACCGGAGAGCTCTCTCTTGCGATTACGGATTTTGAAAATGATGGAATTAAAGAGTTGGTGATTGGGCGAGTATCCGGCGCACCAGAGTACCGTGTGTATTCTCGTTTTGGTATAGAACGCGGGCCCGTGCAGCGAGTACGTCAGGTTCCCTCGTATGTAGGAGTAAATGTTGCTGCAGCAGACATCAATCATGACAACATTCCGGAAATTATTTTGGGAACAGGAGCTGGTGCAGTACCTCGTGTGCATGTTGTGTCTGAAAACTACACGCATCTGAATTCATGGCTTACATATATGTCGTACTTTCGAGGCGGAGTCTTTGTGACAGCTGGAAATGGTGAAATCATTACAGGTACGGGAGTGGGTGGAGGACCGCACGTGAAGGTATTCTCAGGAAATGGAACACTCAAGCGAGAGTTTTTTGCGGGATCAGTTAATTCGTCACAGGGTGCTCGCGTACAACTTACTGACATTGACGGTGATGGAAACCTTGAGCTTATTACGCTTTCAAACAACGTATTTACAAGCACGTCTCTTCTGGCTGAATAAAATATGCTACAATAGAGGAAATAGCATTCTACCTCTATGTTCAAATATATCATTCCCTCACTAATGCTCTCTGCATTTTTTTT
>CAZHXK010000001.1:0-46502 GCA_964536565.1 uncultured Gammaproteobacteria bacterium | reverse complement strand
TTAGAATCAATAGGAATATGGCCCTTATTAGTCACAATCAGGGCATCTACGCACGCTCCAGTCTTAAATGTGTGTTGGCGCTTAAAGCTCTCTTTGGGTAGGATTTTAGAGAGAGAGTCATACAGAATGTGTTCACCGAGATTTCCACGTAGTTTTGGGGATCGGAGAAACTCTTGAAACTTGGAAAGCTGATGTCCTATCTCTTTTACTGAGCCCAACTCCTGTCCAACATCCCCCATCAACTTAGACATCGCATCGTGGCTATTCAGCATCGTCTTATGAGATGCATCTAATCGATCATGAAGAATTTTTGTAGCAGCATCGAGCCTCTGGTGCATCGCCTGAACGTTTTGATTTAGCAGTTCAGATGATTTATCATTAAGACGCGTCTGTTGAAGAGAGCGAAGTTCTCGAAGAACAAAGAGTACGAGACCAGCGACCACAAGACTCGCGAAAAGTGAAATGATGAGAAGAGTATTCATAGGGCAACATTATAACATGAATCGAAAATTGCCTGGATCTGCCTGATTCGAGGCATTGAACATGGGTAAATTTAAACAGGCTTACCAAAGTGTTTCACGAAGTGTTTCACACTAGTACTGTTAACTGAGTGCGGATCAAGCTCAGATATAATTAGCTCTATACGTCAGGGTACGAGCCGACACGATGATCACTTAGGAATCGTTTCACACGAAACAATATTGAGTCCCCATAACTCAACCGGATAGAGTGCCACCCTCCTAAGGTGGAAATAGAGGTTCAACTCCTCTTGGGGACACTTATAAAATCAACGAAAGAAAAATCGGCTCATAGCCGATTTTTTGATTCGATGTTGCGACATGACACTTTACGACTGGTTATAACAAGCACAATTCTGTCCGAGATCCAGGTGAAAGACTGTCTTACTGAATGCTCAGGTATGCCTGGCCTCAAGCTCAGAGCAAAAGCATCGAGAGTTATGAACTCTGGATGCGAATCAGGCATGAGCTTACGCAATGGCATATAGAGAAAGCATCTGGAATACGCAGCAGGTATGGTCAGCTAGGAGATTCAAGGTGGTGTTTCACGTGAATCACTAGTCATCATCGGTGTTATAAGGTGCTGCAAAGATCAGACCCAATGCTATAAACATCATTCCGACAGGTATATTGCCGCTGATGGTCCATGTAAGTCCGGTAAGAGTAAAGAGAAGACCTGTAACGCCGCGTATCAATGCAGTCACCTCGATCAGTCGTTAGTTCATGATCATCTAATCATGTCGGAACTTAAGTGTCTATTATAGTGTACGTTCAGGCACTATAGTAATTGGTTTGCAGCTGGTGTTGGAAGTCCTTCAACGGCCAGCATCATAGGAGGCCTCACTAGATATGAAATTTCGCTAAACTTACACATACTGAGTGTTGAAGCGACTCCAACAATATGACTATGAGCGCGAGTATGCTATACTAAATTTACAAATAGATAGCTGTTGAAATGGGTTCAACACTATCTGGCAGAGTCTAAACAGAGCCCAGCGCTAGCTGGGTCGAGATTTTCCATGCTTGAACAAGATCTCATTACAGTCGGACTGACAAAAACAGAAGCAGCCATGTACACATGGCTGCTCAATTCTGGTACTTCAACTCCAACAGAGGTTGCAGGAGCAACCGGCATTAACAGAACGACGGTATATAGTTCAGCAAAGGAGTTATCTAAGAAGGGTCTGATCTCTATGGTTGTCAGTACATCCGGAACATCTCTCACTTCTCAGTCACCTCATGTGCTTGAATCACTCGTACAAAAGGAAGATGCGATAGTGAAAGAAAAGAGACAGGCCACCCAACGGGTTATTGATCAACTTGATGCGGAGGATTCGTATCAATACGCATCACGACACCAGTTTGATTCATTAGACCTAGCTGTTTCACATATATCCGAAAAGTTTATGTCACTTATCGGCGCCCAACCTATGACCGCCCTTGTGGGATGGGCCTATGCAGATAAGCGAACGGCTATTCCGTTCGTCGAGATTCTCCAGGACTTAGCGCTGACGCACGACATTGGAGTTCCAGTGCACATTCTATCGTTTAGTAAGGAAAAGCAAACCCAGGACATGGCTGTGCATCAACCACCGCTGCATGTTCGACGTTGGAATGGGGTCGAGTTATTTCCGACAAACAGCATCATACTAGGGGAGACAGTCATCTATATGTTTAAGAGAGCGGGAGTGTACCACATTACATATATGTCTGACGGCATGGTGGTTGGCCAGCTCAAATCCCTATGGAATGTGCTTTGGGATGCATCTGAGATATAATATAATTCATATGAAGAAACCAATTTTACTACTGGCAATACTCGTTATGTTGATGATCCCATACTCGGTATGGGCAGCAAATATGACGTCCGCAAACTTCCGCATTCAGCTGGATTCGTTCACGTCTGGAAACAACTCAACCTCTACAAACTACGATCTCATTGATGCGACGGGGGAGATTGCAGATGAAACTTCGACTTCCACAAACTACCAACTTGTAGATGGGTTGATTGGTTCATTTCAGGATGGAATTTTGACAGCCACGATAGATCGTCCAGCTCTCGATTTTCTTGAGCTGTCAACAGATACGGTTAGTGAGAAGAATAACGGAGTGAGAGTAACGACTGATGCTATTGCGGGCTATACAGTAAAAATGTCAGAGGACGGACAGCTTCGAAGTGGAGATAATGATATTGACGATGTGGGGGACTTCACTGTATCTGCTGGAAGTGAAGAGTATGGGTTCAGGACCTCGGGGACGTCTGGTTCGTGGAACACAAGGGATATACCCATAACAACGGCACTACTTACTATTGCATCTTCAAGTGTTCCTACAACAGCAGAACTAACTACGATTACATTTAAGGCGGCTATATCAGAAGGAACTGAAGTTGGAACATATGCACACACAATTACGATCTCGACTGTAGTGAACTTTTGAGTGGGAGAAACGAGTGTATAAAGAGGGGATAAAAAATACATAGATGAAAGTATGTTGAAATTTGAGGCAAAAAAAAATCCACACCCTGTGCAAAAGATGCATCCACTCATGTGGATAGTTGTTGGGGCGTTGGGAATGATGAGTTGTATTCCAACGCAGGTCAGCGCGCTCACTATTTCACCATTCATGCATGCGATCGAAGGGGAGCCGGGGAGTGTTCACACGATGACTATACAACTCAAAAATGACGAGCAGTTTTTAGAGGAGGTTGTCTTTACTGTTCGTGCGTTTGAGGCGGGGGAAGTTGAGGGTGTGCCAGAATTCTCTACGAACAATCGAGATGTCCCGGTGCCTTGGATAAGCGTACCTCAGTCCGGGGTTGCGATGGATGCGGGGGAAACAATACCTGTTGATGTGTCGGTTACTATTCCGCCACATGCCGAACCGGGGGGGTATTATGCGGCTGTGTTCGCAAAGACAAGACCGCCAGGAAATTCACCAAGTGTGAGATCATCGAACGAGATTGGAATTTTATATTTTATAACAGTAGAAGGTGATATTACACGCACAGCGACTGTTACTGAGCCAGCAGTACAACCAACTCGCGTTACTGGTGTGCCATATGACATATCATTCGTGATTACAAATACAGGAAATGTTCACATACAACCAAAAGGAGTTGTTTCAATAAAAAATATTTTCAGCGGCTCATCTCATGTTGTTACTATAAATAATGCGGATGAAATTGTACTACCCGGATCTCATCGAACAATTTCTCAAACATGGAGCCCGGACAGTCTCTGGTACTCAGTATTTAACCCATTCCGATTCGGTGTATTTGAGGCCACGATTGATCTTGATGGACAGGCAGAAGAAAGGGAGCAGTCGGTAAGATTTATGTTACATGCACCCGCAGCTTATGTGTTGATTGTATCTGGCCTTGCATGGTTATATAGAAAAAAACGAAAAAAGAGGAGGATATGATTACACTCATGAGAAAATTTCTACCTGCGTTTCTAGGGGTTTGCTTGGCATTCTTCATGTATGCAGCTCTATCGGTTTCAGATACAGAGCTTGCATATTCACAAATTACATCAACAAGTACAGGTACCATTACAGTTGAGGCGACGGTGCCTGTTACTGGTGGAGCTGGGGGTGGAGGACCGGCTCCTGAACCGTCCGATCCTGGTGGTCCCGCTCCTGCTGGCCCTCTCCCACTTGCAATCACTAATGCTGAAACAACATTACTGTCTGGATCATCTGTTAGATTTACCTGGAATACAAACATTGCATCTAATACCATTGTTGATTACGGACTGACGCTCAACTACGAACTTGCGACAGTGGGAGACGTTGACTTGGTCAGCAATCATTCGTATACACTTACAGGTCTGACGCCAGAAGCAACATACTTCGTAAGGCTGCGCTCTCAAACAGATGACGAGGAGGCGATGAAGACGGCTATTCTTGTTAAGATGCCTGCTGAAGGATTTGTACCTCTTGAGATTCAGAACCCCACTGCGGATGTAAGTGAGGCCAACAAGATATCAGTCACGTGGGAGACAAATAAGTCCGCAACAACAAAACTTGAGATTGGGAAAACGGATTCATATGAGATTGGAGTATCTGTCTCTGAAGAACTTGTAACGAATCATGGTGTAACTATTTCTGGTCTCGATCCGCTGACGTTGTATTACATCAGAGTTACCTCAGGGACTGATAATGAAAAAAAGGTTCATGAGTTTACGGCGACGACGCTTGGTGTCCCTCCTGTGATCAGCGATCCATCATTCAAGGCAACAAATGGAACATCAGGGACACTATCATGGACAACAAACACGCCCGTCCCAACAAAGGTTGTGCTTGGTATAGATCCAGTTCCGCCGTATGACGATATTATTATAGACCTGGCACCTGAGGTAACATCACACGTTGTGTCACTCACGGGTCTCCTCCCAGACACGATTTATCACTACGTTATTACAGCGGAAAATTCGCTTGGCAAAGCAGAGACTGAGGTGATTCGATTCAAAACACCTGACGAAACAGGACCAGAAATCATTGTAATGAACGTCGTTGATATCACCGCCTCTACGGCAGCAGTTGTTGTCGAAACGAATGAAAAAACTTTTTCAATTATACGCTTGAAAGATTCCGGTGGAAATTTTATTGACCCAGAAAGTACTGCGCCTGGGGGGCTGAGTGATGACCACACAGCATTCTTTGTCGGCCTTGTGTCGAATTCAACATATACGGCTCAGGTGTATGTAGAGGACGAAGATGGAAATGGAACGCTGCAGGAGAAGACATTCAGTACGCCGCCGGATGATGTGGCTCCTTCAAATGTACTCAACTTTGACGTACAAATCTTTCCGCAGTCAATTGGTCAGAACAACTTTGTCTGGTTAGCTGTGCTCACGTGGAAGAATCCGAATGCTCCTGATTTCAGATCCACGGTACTTCGATATAAATACGATGCTGCGCTCACAGGACCAACTGACGGAGTAAGCATAGCGACACTACAAACTGAGTCATCTCAACTAGTTATTTCTCTATCAAAGAACCAGGCATTTCCACAACCAATCTATTTCGCTGCTTATGCGGGCGACACATCTGGCAATCTTTCATCTGGATCCATGGTGATGAGAAATTTGGAAGAGATTACTGAGCCACCCGTCACAGATACTGATGGTGATGGTGTACCAGATGCTGATGACAACTGTCCGCTCGCTGACAATCCTGATCAGAGCGACAGTGATGGAAATGGGATTGGTGATGCATGTGACGATGAAGCGATTCCACCGACTGACGAGCCGGGGCCAGGTGTCCCAGATGAGATTCCATTCGAGCCACCCCAAGATGGCGATGCTGCTGGTGGAGCAGATGAAGCTGCTGGAGCATCGGGTGAGGGGACGGGGGAGTTTGGGATTGGTGATCTTACCTTTACGACAATCTCACATACGATCACTCTTCAGCCGATCGATGATCAAATAGTCGTGCTCACGGGCTTCGATGTGGGAGTGATTGTACCAAAGAAGAATCTGCAGAAAGACAAAGAAGTATCTTCAGTAACACTGTTCACAGGTGGGCAAATATTTACACTCGAGGAATCTGATGACACGTACCACACAACACTGACAAAAAAAGCTGGCCAAGAAGCCTCCTCGGTTACTGTCTCGTATGCAGACGGATCTGAAGATGAAGTCTCGTTCACGCTCACTGGAGCACTGTATGGATTAGTGTCATCTAAGACGGACGGAACACTGTCGCCTCATGCAGGAGCACGAGTGACGCTGACGGACGGAAATGGTGACGTGTACAACGTGGTAAAACTCGGACAGAAAAATCCAACAATAACGTCTAACAATGGACTGTTTGGATTCATGGTGCCCAATGGGAGATATCGTTTGCGTGTAAGTGCCTCCGATCATAGAGAGGAGTTATCGGAGCCATTTGATAGCTCGGATAATATTATTAATCGATCGTTTGATTTATTGCGCATACCTAAGAAGCTCATAGATGTGATAGACCCGGACGCACCACTTCTTGAAAATATTCTGAATGTATCAGAAAACGTTGGGAAAAAAGTGACGTACGGTTCAAAGGTAGCGCTTCGTGAGACAGTAAAGTTTGCGCAGAACCCTGACGTTGAGAAAGCGACAGAGGGGACCGTCGCGCCAACAATTGCAACTGCTATTGCGGTGAATACTGTTGCTGCAACCGGCTTACCAGCGATACTGCAGTATCTCCAGCTCATGTTTACTCAACCACTTCTACTTCTTCAGCGACGGAAGAGAAAGGGGTGGGGTGTGGTATATAATGCACTTACTAAAAATCCGATCGATCTCGCATTCGTCCGGTTGGTCGATGTGGAGACGGGAAAAATTAAACGAACAAAAATTACAGACAAACTCGGGAGATTTGCGTTCTTCGTTGATCGTGGTGTCTACCGACTCGAGGTTCAGAAGAATGCATTTAGCTATCCATCAAGGTATGTGAAAGTGGGAAATAATGTTGATGGTCGATTCGCGGATGTGTACCACTCGGAAGACATAACGGTTGAGGGAGAGGCATATCGTATTGCACCAAACATTCCGATGGATCCAAGCGAAGCAACGCAAGATTCAATCAAGAAGCTTATGCTGAGGGCGGTGTCACGAAAGGTGCAGGTTGCAATTTCGCTTTCAGGAATCATACTCGCACTTGTCTCTGTCTTTATCATTCCATCTATAAAAACAGTTTCAATCTTCGTTGCTCATCTTGTACTATTCTTCCTTATTCGCAGACTTGCATACCCTCCAAAACCAAAGGAGTGGGGTGTTGTATTTGACGCGAAGATCAGAAAACCCCTGCGCTATGCAGTTGCTCGTATCTTCGATACAGAATATAACAAACTGCTCGATACTCAGCTGACAGATGCAAAGGGACGATATGCCTTTCTTGCGTCACAAAAAAAATATTACGTTACGTACGAGAAAAAGGGGTTTGAGAAGAAAAAGTCAGGTGTATTTGACCTGACAAGTAAGAAGGAGCCAACGGTTATCGGGGAAAAGGTGATGATGAGACGCGATGGATCTACGCCAGGTGGGAATACAGCGAATGTTGATGCTGTACCACCACCCGCACCAGCTGAAGTAAAACCAGCAACTACTCCGCCACAGCCGCGTACAGAGCCACCTCAAGAACCAAAAACACCGCCTCAGCCACATGACCCGAATGACCCAGATGATCTGTTTGGATCGCATAAGCCAGATGTAGACAAGGCTGAGCAAGATGATGCAAAACCAAAACCTCCTCTTATGCCAGAGCCGGGTGGATACTATGGAGCTGGAAAGGGTTCATAGGACATATACAGAAATAAAGAAGTGCAAAAAAATGCCATTCGGCATTTTTTTGCATGAATGCAATCTGTCTTTTTAAAAAAACTAAATTTAGAAAAAACTCATCAACAATGTATACACATTTTTGTAAACAAATATGCATAAATAAATACTAAAACATGCTATAATATAGGCCAGAGATTATGCCCCCATTCTTGTCACGAATTGGACAGAATTTTTCAGCCATGTTGCTGGCTGTGGTTTTTGCACTCTCACTTTTTGTGAGTGCTTTTTTTGTTCAACCTGCATCTGCTTTTGACGGCATAATTACATATCAAGGAAAACTCTCTGATGACTCAGGCGTTACGGTTACAGACGGTAACTACTCCATAGAGTTTGCGCTATATGATGCGTCTACGGGCGGTAATTGTTTATATACAGCTGGCGGTGCATGCGGAAGTGCTTCGGCGATCACAGTGGCAGTGGCTGGTGGTTTTTTCTCAGTAAATTTAGGTGATGGAACAGATACTAATACAATCGATCCTACAATTTTCCAATCAAACAATGTATTTCTTGGTGTCACAATTGCTTCAGATTCGGAGATGACGCCTCGTAAACAGCTCAACAATGTCGGATTTGCTTATAACGCCCTCTATCTCTCAGGACTTGCAACTTCAACATCTGGAGGAACGGGTGGTTACATCCCAGCCGCAGATGACGACGGAAACTTCACATACACTGGTACACCGACAAGTACAGCAGCTTCTGGTGGTGTGTTATATATCAATCCATCATCCGCAACAGCAGACTATAAACTTCTCGGACTAGCAGTTGGAGGTACGGAAAAATTTAGTGTTGATGAGGATGGTGATTTAGCTGCATCTGGGACGGCATACATCACTGGTGATGCAAATGTGTATGGCGACGCACACCTGTATGGACGTACATTTATTGATGAAGATGGCAGCGAAACTCCCTCTACTAATGGACTTCTAATGCTGGGAACAAGCGACTCAAGTCCTATTGGTAGTAAAGACGTCACGCTGTACATCAAACGAGCCCAAGGAATTGGCAGTGCGGAGGGACAAATTGTAATTCAGGATGGCGCAGCAAATGGTGGGCGACTAGTCGTCGGTTATGATGACAACGGTTCAGACTGGGAAAGCGCACACTTAGCTCTTTTGAGTTCAGTATACACATCTCCAGGTCAAACAAGGACTGATTTTGAAATTCGAGCTGGGCGTGTTGAAATTGACGCGTCATCACAGGACGGAAAGTCTACTACGAATTCTACGACACCAGCGATTATTTTTACAGACAGTTCTGGAAACGCGAGTGCACCGTTACTCGCCTTAAGACACGGAACGACATTCCGAGCGTTTGTGTATGCAACGGGATCTGATGTGCTCCTTCAGTCCCTTGTGTCAGACGCAAATGGAACAAACGCCTTTGTGGTTAACACACATGAAACGATAACAGCACAGCAAAATCGATCACTTCTTTCTATCCGAAACAGCGGTGATGAAAAATTCTCTGTTGATGGAGCTGGTACGCTGTACAGCTCCGGATCGGCGCATCTTGGGTTTGATGAAAGCGCATTGAGTCCACTACTTTTTATCGATGACACTAATGAGGCTGTCGGAATTTCATCATCAACACCAGGTTATGGTTTGTCTGTTGGTGGTACAGCATATTTCGGCGATACGGTAATCATGGGGGATAGCTCGTCAGATCTTCTAACCGTTAATGCAACATCAACATTCAATGCAGGGCTCACTATAAACGGTGAGTTAACAGCGGGTACAAACAATACGTTTAATATAGGATCATACGATTCGGCATTTCGAGATGTATTTGCGTCAGGAACCGCGTATCTCGAGGACACGGTAATAAACGGAGAGTTTCTCTTCGCAACAGCCACCCCGTACTACTCAAGTTCGACGATAGCAGGGAGTGCTTCTGACGTCACCATCAAAGGAGGGGTAACGCAGATACCGCCCGCAGCCTCTGTTATTGTTGGAGGTATGACAGATGGTACGCTGCTAAACTTTCTTGATACGGTTCAGGTGCAAGGGAAGTATGCATACCTTGTAAGTTCCTCCAGTAATTTTATACGCATCATAGATATAACCGATCCAGCAAACCCAGAAATTATTGGTGGTCTCACTGATAATACTAATTTAGATGGAGCCAGTGATCTTTCGGTTAGAGGAAACTATGCGTATGTCGTGAGTAATACAGATGATTCTCTCAGGGTTATCGATGTATCAGACCCGACAAATCCCACAATAGTCGGAGGAGTCCAGGATAATACAGACATGGATGGTGCTTCTGATGTATTTGTAAGTGGGAAATATGCATACGTCGTGAGTACTACGGATGATTCGCTTCGCATCATTGATGTATCAGATCCAACCAATCCATTTATAGTTGGAGGTATTCAGGATAATTCGAACCTCAATTTGCCTTCAGATGTATTTGTACAAGGTAAATATGCATTTGTAACAAGTTACCTTGATCAATCACTTCAGATTCTCGATGTGTCAGATCCAACACATCCGGTAATCGTAGGTGAAATTAAAGATGTGACGAATCTCATTGCAATCTCCGGAGTGACTGTCTCCGGACGATATGCGTATACAACAGGTGGAACGACAAATGGATTTTTCAATGTTATTGATATTACTGATGTCACAGCTCCTGAAATTGTGGGTACACACAATGGAAGTATGCAGGCCCCAAGAAGTCCGGTGAGTGCTGGAAAATATGTTTATGTTGTTGATGGTACGAATGACGCGCTGTACACATTCGATGTCGAGGATCCAGAAAACCCGATTATCGCTTCAGACCTAACTGATACTACAGATTTAGATAGTGTGACTGCGGTTGCTGTTTTGGGTAAATACGCATATATTTCTACGCAAAATACAGATGCATTTAGGGTTATTGATCTGTTCGGGTCTGATTTAAGCTCAGCAAGTATCGGTAGTGTGGAAACAGGAAGGTTGAGCGTAAGGGCAGAGGGATATATCGGCGGCAACGTGACAATCGGTGGAGGGCTTTCGGTATCTCACGGAGGCATAAACTCATTGGGAGATGTAAACATCCTCGGAGACCTCTCCTTCGCATCTAGTTCAAAGTTCTTGTCGGTGCCAGCAAACTCTGATGGAAGCTACGGGTTCACTTTCGCAACTATAGGAACGGATATCGATCAAGGAAGTCTTGCTCGGTTCGCCACAACATCTGCAGATGGAATCGTGGGAGATATTCTAGAGATCGGATACGATCTGGAGGGTGGTAATCTTGCGACAACAACATTCACATCGATGGTTCAGAATCAAGCTGGCGCAACTGCGTTTCACTTCAATAGCGATGTAGCTCTCACATCATCAACTGATTCCTTAGACAGAACATTACTAACTATCTCTAATGGAGGGACTCCTAAATTCCATGTTGGAGCAGGTGGAAACGTGTACGCGAAAAATAGTTTCATCGCAAACTCAACCGACTTCGGTATTGGTGATCTTGCGGAGTACGTAGATTTGTCACCGGGCCAGGCTGTAGAATCTGGAGATACAATCATGCCAGATCCAGAGTTCCCGGGTAAATTTAAAAAAGTAGAAGATGCATACTCACAATCTGCAGCTGGTGTGATTTCAAACACTGCTGCTTTTGTGATGGGTGCACGAGGAGAAAATAGAGCAGCCCTAGCATTGGCCGGACTGGTTAATACAAATGTAACTGATGAAAATGGAGCCATTGAGGTGGGGGATATGCTTGTGACTGCGAGCGAACCGGGCCATCTCATGAAGTATGACCAGGTAGGTGCGGCGGGTGTTAGTGCGGTGATTGTAGCGACTGCGCTGGAGCCACATGAGGAGGGAATGGGAAACATCAGAACGTTAGTTCGGTCCGGAATGACAGCGGGAAGCTCGACACTGACTATCGGCGAGAACAGTGATGGAAGTATTTCATCAAGCACTGCATCTGATTTACTTGCAACATCAATCACATCTACTCGAGGTACGTGGGGAGTTGATACAGACGGAAACATGAGTGTTAAGCGAATTACTGCTGAAGAATATGTTGTCGAACAGAACCTCAACGCTCCAACTATTGGAGAGGCGGTTATGGAGAGCGGATCTGACTCACTCACAATCATTACTCCTGCAGTACGCGACAACTCAAAGATTTTCGTAAGCTTCCTCACTAATCTCGCTGGTCGAAGTTATCATATCTCTCAAAAAGTGGCAGGAGAATCATTTACGATTACCATGTCCTCATCACTTTCAGAATACACGCTGCTTGATTGGTGGATCGTTCAGAAAGATGGCGATGACTTAGACTTTGAAGCACCTCAGGCAGATCCAGTGCCGCACGACACTGCATCGGATGAAACAGAACCATCTAGTCCGGATCCAGTAGAAGAAACAGAAGAAGAAATTCTAGCAGAGGACACAGAAACACCTCCGGAAGAAGTTGTCGAAGAGGGTACGGAAACTCCGATGGATCCAGAACCAGATACGGTACCAGAAGAGATTCCAGAAGTAGATGAGGAGCCAGCTTCTGCGGAAGTTGAGTCGGCCGAAGAGCAAGTGGAGCAAGAAGCGGTGGAGGAAGAACCAGTAACTGAACCTGAGGTCGTTCCGGAGGTCACGCCAGAACCAGTCGAAGAGGTGGGAATACCAAATATCGTCACACCAATCGTAGAAGAAACTGAACCAGAACCAGAAGTGGTGGTAGAACCAGAACCAGCTATCGAAGAAGTCATTGAGGAGACACCAGTAGAAGAAGTAAATCAATAATCAGTCATATGCAAGCACACGAGCAAGGCCAGCCAGATTTTGAGTATAACCAAATCACCGATCACATCTACCTCGGGACGAACGCATGTTGTGTAGATCATTTCAAAAATGAACTACTTAACATCGGAGTAAAGTCGGACATCTCTCTGGAAAAGGAAAACCTCGACGCACCATACGGAGTAGAAATGTTCCTCTGGCTACCAACAGTAGATCACACACCACCAACACCTTCACAACTGCAAACCGGTATTGATGCGATCATCTCGCTCGTCCAGCAAGACGAAAAACTGTATGTGCATTGTAAAAACGGTCATGGACGTGCACCGACATTAGTAGCAGCCTACTTGATACAAACAGGCATGACGGCGGATGAAGCGGTTGCGCTGATTAAATTAAAACGCCCGGTGATTCATCTTGAAGAATCACAATTAAAAGCGTTACATTCTTTCGAAACTGCTCGATCGTGACAAGTACGATCGGCATAATCTTAAAAAAACCGGCTTTCATGGTCGGTTTTTTGTTCTTGATAACTGAGCGCATGGCTGCTATACTCGCTTCACTATGCCAGCAGAAATACGCACAATTTTGGAGGAAATGCATGATTCGCTGGTATGCGAGGAGGAGTTAAGGAAGAAGTTCATTCAGCGCATCGACGAAGGAATGTGGACACGCGACGAAAATCCGGATACACATATCAATGTGATGTTCGCGCCGTATGATCCCGAACAGAAAAAAGTGTTTCTTGGGCATCACATTAAAGCCGACCTGCACATATTCACGGGAGGGCACATTGATCAGGGAGAGACTGCACGCCAAGCGCTGATCAGAGAGATGCAAGAGGAGTGGGGATTCACATTGCCTACACCTACGATACCACAGCTTGTGACATTCAAGGTGATAGATAATCCACGTCAAAGGTGCACTGGTCACTTCGATATTTGGTATTTTTTTTCAGTGAAACAGAATGCATTCAAACCAGACCACACATTACTCAATAAAGAATTTTCAACCATAGGTTGGATCACATTAGATGAGGCGGATAGTATTGTAACCGATCCTCCAACCATGAAGGGAATAGCACGAATCAAAACATTATTATGAAAATAGGAATCGTTGGGCTGCCGAACGTAGGGAAATCAACCTTGTTCAAGGCTCTTACAAAAAAACAAACGCTTATCGCAAACTACGCATTTGCCACGATCGACCCATCGGTCGGTATTGTTGATGTCCCAGATAAACGACTTGCGAAACTTGCAGAAATATCAAACACGCAGAAGATCATTCCGGCAACAATTGAATTTGTGGATATTGCTGGGTTGGTGAAAGGTGCATCCGAAGGTGAGGGGTTGGGGAATCAGTTCCTCGCACATATTCGAGAGGTGGATGCCATCGCACATGTCATTCGAGCGTTTACCGATAAAGATGTCATGCATGTACACGGAGAAGTCGACCCTGAAAACGATTTGGATGTTATTATTATTGAGCTGGCAATGGCAGATCTCGCTACAGTAGAAAAGCGGTTAGAAAAAACACGAGGTGTCATGAAAGCGGGATCAACAAAGGAAATGGAAAAAGAGGCGGAAATTCTCGAACGATTTAAAACACAATTAAACAACGGGAAATCCGTTATTGATATCATGGAGGAAGGGGATGAATATCTCGCGAAACAACTATCACTCCTCACTGCAAAACCATACTTCATCATTCAAAATATAGACGAAGGGGGAGAAGAAGAAACACTCAAAGGAAATTTCTCATGTCCGATTGTTCCTATTTCTGCAAAAATTGAAGCTGAACTTTCGGAACTTTCAGATGAAGAGGCTGCTGATTTCATGAAGGAACTCGGAATGGAGGAAAGCGGATTATCTCGCGTCATTACAACGGGATACAAACTTCTACACCTCATGACGTACATGACATCAGGTGAACAAGAAACACGAGCATGGACGATAGACGAAGGAACGGCAGCACCACAAGCTGCAGGAAAAATCCATGGAGATTTTGAAAAGAAATTTATTGCAGCCGAAATCGCAACATACGAAGACTTTGTTGAGCATAATGGGTGGAGTGGTCTCAAGGGCACAGGAAAGATACGGCTAGAGGGAAAGACATACATTATGAAAGACGGAGATGTATGTTTCTTTAAGATTGGGGGATAGGGGGTGTGTCACGACAACAGCGTGTCATCTGCTCGTCATCCTGAAGAATGAGGCATTCCGTGCGGTATTCAGTATATTATACGTAAATGTGTCATCCCTGATTTGATCCGGATTTCGCTTTTGAAACCGTATGTTATATAGAACTCGAGATTTGGTTTACTCGGAGGTCCAGCTGGCCTTACTTTTTTTAAAAAAGCCACAAAAAACCTCGCCCGAGACATTTTCAGGGCTCGACTTGATTTTTCAGACACATTTTTAAACTCGCTCAAATGCTCAGACAGTAAAAATGTGTTTCTGAAAAAACTGCGTCTCGCTGATCCCGAAAAAATCTAAGGGCGAAAACCAATAAGGAAAGGGATTATAATTTCGGCTCACGCCGATTTCTTTGATTAAAAAAGCCCTTTAGTAAAGAACAAAAAACACAGCCTAATGCTGTGTTTATACTATATAGATGTGTTTCCAAAATTATTGTATGGGATAGCAAACTGTTCAAGTGTGAGTGTGCGTCCTTTTCCTAGAAGAACAGTAATCGATCCATTTTCGAGGTACGTATCCATGGTGACTGTTGTGCCTTGATGGTTCAGTAGAATTTTCTGAAGAAAGAACAACCAGCGTCCATGACACGAGATGAGAACTTTTTCACCTGAGCAGTTAAGCTGTAGATGATTCAGGAAGCTTCGAATCCGACACTCAACATCTGTACCAGTCTCGCCGCCAGGGGCGTGGTAATGATACGTGCCGGTCTTATCCTGAACACGATCCTCGTTTGAATATCGCCTCAGAACTTCTGCTTCGGTCATCTGATACCAGACGCCCTTATCCCACTCATCAAGTCGCGCGTCCTCAGTCGGATCAACATCGGGGGCAACGAGAGCTAGGCTCTGGCGTGTACGAAGATATGTTGAACAGAAGTGATGGTCGAACTTGCCGTAATAGCTAGAAACAACTTTATGTACTGCTGCGCCCTGAGTTTTACCACGCTCCGTAATGGGGAATGCGTGAATGGGGAGTTCGTGTGTGGCTCGTTCATCACCACTCTTAATGGTATTGCCGACCGACTCCATGTGACGGACAAGGACTACAAGTGCTGGCTGATTCATTTAAAGGTTCCTCTTGAAAGATCTAGTGGAAAAAGGTTAGCAAGAGGGTTGTAAGATGTCAATAATGAATTACAGCTTTAATAAGAGAATGATCTCTCGTAGAACACGCTGATCATCACGACCATAGAGCAGATTTCCGGCCGGAGAACGCTCATCATCCAAAGACAGGGGAGACATGGGTGGAATAATTCTGTAGCCAAGTTTTTTAAAACGAGTATGGATAGGAATCTGAACTAGTCCTTCTCTGGTTTTGTATAGTGGAATAACCATGACGACGCGTGCGCCAGTCTCCAAAATTTTCGTCCAATTTTTTAAAGCGTCAGCATACAAATCTGCGATTCCGACGGCATGCTCTTCTCGCTGTGCATGTGTAAGTTTATTTGGGTTCCCTAAATATGGTTCCGTGACGATCGCCACAACTGGTTCTTTGACTCGACGAGCGACGTCACGTGCGTCACTTTGCAAGACTTCGATTGGTTGTGTTTGGTACTGTTCAACCATCCAGTCCGCATTTTTTTGAGTGGCTTCGATAGCAGCAGGATCAGCATCACTCGCAATCGCTGTGTATCCCAACAAAGAAGCTTCCATGGAAACCGTTCCTGTTCCACAAAAAGGATCAAGCATTCTACCCTCAGAAACACCAGCCAGGTTTACCATAGTACGAGCAAGCTTTGGAGGAAGCATGCCTCGTTTTGCATCGCGCGCTGGCTTTTTAAAATCACGCCGTCCCCAGTCATCGATGTTATGGACGGACAACGTACGTCCGAGCAGTACTCGATCTCCCTCTGGGATGATGTGAAACTCGCCTCCAGAAGTAAGGATGTCGCTATGAATAATAACAGCGGCATCCAATTGTTTTCGCTTCGGCAAAATAAATCGAGCAGTGCGCTCTTGTTCTCGGACAAGCTGCTTTACGGCAGGGCATACATGTTGCGGTGCGTACTCATCTCCAGAAATCCACGAACTCACACCAAATGTAATTTTACCTTCAGCTTTCAAAACATGATCAGCAATGGTCTGTACAACATCGCCCTCAATATATTCAACGGGTTCAATGACTTTCATTGCACCACCAAGTCTGTCGGTGGAAATAAAATCGCACTCTTGCTCAGCCTCAAAGCACACCAAAGAATCATGAATCCATGAAAGAGAAACCGATACGTTATATGTATCGGCGAGCGTCAAAATTTCAGATACCGCGAGTGCTGGCTCCCGGCCTACTTGAACGATGTATTTCATATCCTACAAATTTTAGGTTTGATGAAAAAAAGCAGTATGACACCGGCAGCAATCAAGAGATCGGCGATGTTAAAAAAAGACGATGGTGGAATATGCGCGTAGTCAATCACGAATCCGAGTGTAAGTCTATCGTACATATTCGAGGAGGCGCCTAGAAACACGGTACCCCACAAGGCGGACTCGTAAAAATAAGACTGTTTAAGTGATGTATAGGCCTTAACGACGACGAACGCAATAACAATAAGCGCTACAGCATTCAGCCACATACCCCATTCAATCGGCAAACTAAAAGCAATTCTGTCATTCTCAAAAAGACGGAAGTGCAAGACATTCGGAATTAAAACCTCCACGTCACTTATCCTATTAACCAAGGATTTGAGTACACGATCAATCACCAACAAAAAAAACGACACTGAAATGAGTAATGTCGCTTTTCTTCGAGACAACATGATTTAAATCTCTTGCTTCAAGGCTTTCTTACATGCAACACATGAGTTGGACGTAGGACGCGCTTCTAAGCGTTTTTCTTCAATAGGTTGATCACAATACTTACAAATACCATATCCACCTTCCTCAAGGCGCGCTAGCGTCTTCTGTACGTCAGCCAGCTCTTTAGTAAGTGTATCCTTCATGGCGATGTTGTGACTAAAATCTTCAACCTCTGCTGCATTGTCTTCCTCAGAATCACCGTAATTGGGAAAACGAGTTTCGTACTCAGTACCACCTTCAGCGTGAGGATCTGCGATTTGTCCTAATTCAGATTTCAAGCGAGCCTCTTCTTCAAGAAGCTTGGCACTCATGTCTTTAATGAAAGTTGCACTGTGACCAGCCATATATTCGAATATCAAAATTATAGACCTATTATCCGCTTAAAAACCAACAGTGTCAAGCTAGATTGGGGATAATAGTTACCACCCGTTTTAGCTGATCAGCGTGTAATGAAAAAAAATTTGTAAAAAAAAGAGGGGTCTCCGACAGCCTTACAGTGTTGCTTAAAGCCTGGAGTACCCCCTTCGGGCAATCGACGAGTACCTGCAGACGCGTATAGAGCGACATGTGATAAACGCTAACCGTAGCTAGCCTGCATCTCACGATATACGCATCTGCAAAACAACTCTCCTGGACTGTCCGAGAAACTTACCTCATCTTCCTACCCTAACTGCGGGATGATCCGCGAGCGGGTCCCAAACTTATGAGCATGCCATGCAGTGTCCTGTGTGGTATGTACGTAAGAAAGCCGAGCAGAATGATGGAGAAAGAGGTTAAACCCAATTCTCCCTAGAAGGAAGAAATGTAATCAGTTGTGGCAAAGAACGAATTGTAGTGGTTGATTTGGTACGGCCATAGTAGTGGTGGTAGTGAACCGTACGTTGTAACTTTGTGCTGCAACTCAGATGCGGAAGTGGAGTGCGACCGGTCATCTCAGTTACAAATATAGTATAGCACTAAAAACCGGTTTTGTCAATGTCCCTTTTTCACTTAAATTAGTTGCGCGGAGCCTAGACATTAAGTTCAACAAAATCAGCGACTCGAGGAGTTATGCACAGATTTCTGTGGATATGTACACAGTCTCCACAGTTTATCCACAGAAAAATTGGTACATGTAGGTAACGCAGGAGCAGGGGAGGAGTACAAAATGAGGCGAGAGAATGATACGAAGTCACTCGAAAGAAGAAGATGTCTTCGTAACATGCGCGGTGACGGTTATGTAATCACCCCAGAAACAGATGGTGACGAAAAGAACGGAAAAGTGTACTGAATAGCAGTACACTTGCCGCCATACCATTGACATGAGTGGAAAAAAGTGCTAAATTACAAAGGTCTTTTACAAAAAGGAAGTGATATGACACAACGACTACTTGAGTATTTCTCTGATTACAACGTCTGCTACAGATGTGGGGCACGATACCCGGAGCCAAAGGTTCTTAATGAGGATGGTGGATTGCCGTGCGCGAGTGGTGGATGCACCAAAGTGGTCTACATGAATGCAGTGACGGTGCCTGTGGTACTACAGCCGATCTACGACGACAGGGAATTACACAGAAAGGTTGGGCTTCTCATTATCCGTCGAGGAAAACAGGGTGATCCTGGTTACCTCAAGTGGGCGTATCCTGGTGGATTTCAAGGAATTGAGGACTGGCGTGTCGCTGCTACTCGGGAGGAGTTCGAAGAGGTTGGGATTCGTCATGAGCAGGAGTCTATCAAAGATTTGGGCATGATGATGACAACACCGGATGGCACTAAGAACCTGATGTTCTGTATGGCACCCGCGTTGTCCTGCGCTGATGCGATGAAGACCTTTAAGGCGGCTGCAGATGACGCTGCAAACATTGAGGTGGCTGGCGCACGAGTAATCTATGAAATGGAGGAGCTTGCGTTTCCGATGCACACGCAGGTATGTGAGCGATTCTTTACAGAGATAGCCCCCAAGCTCAGGTATGAGATCTTCGGTCTCTAGGATATAACTACATACCCAACGCGAGTGAACCGCTACGGCGGTTTTTTTGTATCAAAAAATCTCGGCGAGAACCGAGATTTATATTCAACTATGCTTGTGGTGCAGGAGGTTGCGGTGGTGTTGGTGGAGCTGCCTGTGCTGCTGGCGCTCCTGCAGTTCCGAAAGCCATCATGCCGAGTGTAACAAAGTTAACAAGCGGAATCATGATGAATAACCCATGCCATCCTGTTCGTCCGAGATTCTTTGCTACCGCTGCCCACGCCATAATAGTAATCACAAGGTTCACTAGTGGAATAAGGATGAGAATGAACCACCACAGCGGTTTACGAGCGGCCTCCAAAACGATAAATACATTAGCAACAGGTATCCATGCGAGCCATGCATGCGAAACACCTAGTCGTGTGGCAATTTTCTGTAAACAAAATGCAGCGTAGGCATACATTACAATCAACAGTACGATATTCAGCATGCCGAATGTCTCTAGTTCCATAGAAATAATGTTAGTGAATTTGACTGAAGCGAATCCTAAAAGTCTTATATTATAGCATTATTAGAACATAACAAAAACCGCCTCAAGAGGCGGTTTTCAAAATGGGGTTACGCGCGTTGAACGTTTACAGCGTTCATGCCTTTAGGTCCCTCAGCAACTTCGAAAGTTACTGCGTCACCTTCAGTCAATTCATCGAACATTACACCAACCAATTCCTTGGCGTGGAAAAAGAGATCTTTTTCCATTTCTGGTGATGCGATGAATCCGTAACCTTTGTCCATCTTTCGTTGGATTGTTCCGGTCATAGATTCGGTTTGCGAGAAACGACAAACTTCGAAAGTTACGCCATCTCTCTATTTATAAAACACGTGAGACCAAACATACCGACGAAATAAATTATGCGAGTCTTTTGTGTCGATAGATACTAGCACGCGCAGTTTAATTAGGCAAATAAAGAGCGCTAGGGTTGACAAAAGCTCATTTTTGTGCTATATTATGATGTTTCTTGGGAGGAGCTCTGAAAGAGAAATCGCAAGAATCACAGATCATTTTACACATGATAGAGAATTGAGGAGGTGCATTATGTCTCGGATAATCGAGATGCTGTGGACGTGCTCTCATTGTGAGCACCGAAACTGGGGTCGTTATATGCGCTGTGGTGGGTGCAAGAATCCGAAGGACGGCAGTGAGACGTACGACATGCCGAGGGACACGGAGAGTGCGCCTACGGTCACAGATCCAGCTCGACTGCGTGAGGCGAATGCTGGTGCGAACTGGGAGTGTGAGATGTGCGGCGGCCACAAGAGAAACCTTGTCGGCGACTGTGACGGATGTGGTGGCAAGAAGGACACGCTCGGCTATCACCCTGAGGCACGCGCGCCAAAGCAATATCATCCCGAACAGTACGAAACAAGGACGTACCGCCCTGCGGTTAGCTCTCAGCAGTTGATTCCCAGTCAGTACGGATGGGGAAACACGCACGCCACTGAGGTAGACGACGATAACGACTTCATGGACAGCATTCGGAACGCAGAAAATCTGCGCGTCTGGATTTTCCTTGGCGTCATCGTGGTCGTGGCCTTGCTCTTGTTCTGGCTATTCATGCCGTACGAAGTAAACACGACCATCACAGGAATCCAGTGGCAGCACACAGTTGACCTGGAGGAGCGCCACCTCAAGCACGGCGAAGACTGGGATGGAAACATGCCCAGTGATGCACATAATACGAGTTGCTCGACGAAGCAGCGTGGGACGGAGGACTGTAACCCGCACGACTGTAATCCACATCAGGTGGACTGTAACCCGCACGACTGTAATTGCAGAGAGAGCTGTAGTAGTAATGGGAATGGCTACGCATCGTGCAGTACAACATGTAGTACGTGCTACGATTCCTGCACGGAGTACGACACCTGCTACGACCAATGCGCTGTATACGACGAGTGGTGCTCATACGATTATCACGAGTGGGACGTCATCCAAACGCAAACAGCAGGCGGAGAGAGTCACGAAGAACACTGGCCGGATTTCGATCTGGGCGGACGGAGTGACTTACGCAACGTGCGACAAGCGGAGTACCACGTCGACTTCTATTCAGAAGAAAAGGACAAGACGTGGGATTACCAACCGGATGACATAAACGAATTCCAAAAATATGTCACCAACACACCGTGGCTCATCAAGGTGAACCGTGCTGGCCAAGTCTGGCCTCAAAACGAGCTATAGGAAGCTCAAGTCCTCCGAACATCGGGGGGCTTTTTTATTCCAACATTCTGTATTGACAGGCGAGGGATATTCGTCTATGTTCTGGGTACACATTCAAACAAGGGAGTCAGTCGTGGCACACGCAGAACAGACACAGAGAAAACCATATCCCGTTGATGCCTTGATTATGCGCATATGTGAGGTATCTGGTGAGGCGGTAATCACCGCGGCTGTAGGGGAAGATGAAAAGCATAATATCGCATTACATGCGCTGAAGGAGCTCGTTGAGTTGCTATCAAGTATGTATATTGATCCGTCACTTAGAGGGTTCTGTGCGGGCGAAGCTGAGCAGCATGTACGGCTGAACACGCACATGGATCATGATGGTATTCTCGCTGAACTTGCGGGCGACCTGCCTAACATCATATCGCGCATTATGAGTGATTTATACACCCAGCAAACGCTGGGTTTTTTTATTTGAACAGTGAGAATGCTTCAGTAGTCATTGACAAAGTACATATTTTATGGTATTTTTTGTAGTCTTGATCATTAACAAAAGGAGTTGAGATGTCACGCGAATACAGTCCGAATCTACGCAAACACCTTGGTTGGTACAGACGGAAAACCGCGAAGGAAACCGTGAGTGCTGTTATCCTCATCGGGATGGGTGCGGCAATCTGGGCGCTCTCTGAAGCGCGTCATGGCGGTTCCACCTTCATGCCGATCGCCTTTTGTGTCGTGTTTTGCGGCATGCTTCTTGCGCGGTATCTTCTGTTGGTCTATCGCATCAACGAGGGACACTTCGGAAACAACGCAGCGGAAGTCGGAGAAATCATCGTATCGATCACAGAGAGAAAAAGCCAAGAAGAAAAGGAGAAGGGCTGATGATCAACATATCGTCAAAAAGAGAAGGTCCGGAAGGAGAGTTGTCCAACTTCCCGGAGCGAATCTTCGTATTTGAAGGGTGGGTTTGTAAGTCTCTGGAAGGAGCATTGCGGGCATTCAAGTTAAAAAATCCGGACATGCAAAAGGACATGTGCTTGTTGGTGGGAGGTGCTGCAAAGAAGTGTGGCACAGAACGCAACAGAGACTGGCAGTCACAACAGACGTTGTGGTGGCAGGTTGTTGCATACGCACGAGAAGGTCCGGAGTACCAACAGTTATTGGATCGGCTATACAACGCTGTGTCCAAAAATCTGCACTGGAAAACGGCGCTTCTTTCGACGGGTACGCAGGAGTTAACTCACTCGATGGGTTGTCCGGATCCGAAACTGACGGTTCTGACTGAAGAAGAATTCTGCTCGCGCTTGATGAAGATTCGGGCGCAGCTACAGGGAGGTGTGTGATGACGAAGTACATTTTATTCATTGTGTGTTGTATGTTAATGGCATTTGGCTGCAAAACCGAAGCAATGGTCGCGAAGACAAAACGAGCAGACCATGTGCGCAAACTGGTTGCGCAATCAGAAATGGAAGCATGTACGAGGGCAGGGCTGCATGAGCCTTTATGGCAGGAGTGCGGTTCTGGCACGATGTGTTTTTTCTGTGCAGATGAGGTGGGTGTTATGAATCGGGTTATACCACCAGCGTGTAGTACATCTAGGATTGACGAGCACTGGTTACTCGAGACTGAGGATGCATGTCTCGCCTACGAAAAAAAACAAGCACAGTAGTGCGCAATCAATTTCACGACCCTTCAAAGAGGGTCGTTTTTTAACTGAAATTACTGGATTTCAAGGGTATTGACAAAGGTCGAGAGGAGGAGTAGGTTTAACAGTTATTGAATTGCTCATATCGACTGCGTATCTTTTTGCTAGAAGAATGTTTCGTGTAAAAATATTCTCCTATCCGAAAGGTGTAGGCGGAGTGTGCGCATTCAGTGCACGTAGGTCCTTTCATCCGAAAAAATGGAGATGCATACGATGATTCAAACTCTTTATTATGTGGGCATGGTTGTGATCATGCTGCTTGCCCTGATTCCACTCGTTAAAAATTGGGCTGAGTATTTCAAGGATGTCGGTGATGATGAAAAAATCCACACTCGACCTTTGTACATACTTATTCCCTGGACTGCATTGCTGATCGTGGCTGCACTCTTTTTCTTTGCCGGATCGGCACATAAGGGTGACGGGTTTGCATATCACGCGCCAGCCGAACCTCGTTCTGATTTTGTTGAGCAAGTAAAGCAGGATGCAGCAGAAGTAAAACCGCAAACGCGAAAAGATCTCGAGGCGGAGCGTCGAGGTGCTGAGGAGGCAGAGAAGAGTCGAGAAGAATCGGAAGCTGTTGAGCAAAGTGGTCAGGCAGCAAGTGAACTGATGAGGTTTCGGGAAAACTTCCCGGCTTTGAATGATGACAAGAAAACGGAGAGTAACTGATGAAGAAAAATGTGATGCTTGTTATTGGTCTGATTGCGATTATGCTGTCAACAGGGTGCAATGAAATTGTTCTGCCTGGGCATGTGGGGCGCACATGGGAGCCTGGTGGTTTCAATGGGGAGGTTTTGGCTCCTGGCCGACACTCGTGCTGGGGACGTTGTAAGATGTACCAGATGGAGTCTACGGACCAGACGTTCAAGATTCCCATGAGCGTCCTCTGTGCAGACAATCTCAACTTCAGTTTTGATATTGACGTGCTTGTCAGTGTGAATCTCAAAAACGACGAAGAGGTCAAGGCTGCATTCGGGAATCTGAAGCCTGCCGAGGAACAGCTCTTCACCATCAGTCAGCTTTTCGAGACGTATATTCGGCCTGTTGCAGATCAGGAGGCGCGAAAGGTTGTATCGAAATACAAGACCGAGGAGTTGGTACAGAAGCGAGCTGTTGTCATCGAAGAGGTCCGTACAGCAGTAACGCTGGCTACGAATACAGCGATCCTGCAAGTGAAGAGAGTAACTGTTGGCAACCTCGATTTCCCCGACGTCATTACAAAGGCACAGGAGCGGAAGGCTCAGATGCGTGTTGAAATCGAAACTGCTCGAGCTGAAGGTCAGAAGACTGCAGCGCGTGCGCAGGCAGATCTGCAGCTGGCAAAAATTCGTGCCTCAAAGGAAATGCTGGAGGCGCAGGCTATCTCTGATGCAAACCGAATCATTGCTGCATCAATTTCTCCTCAGTACCTTGCGTACAAGCAAATTCTTGCCATGGAGAAGGCTGCGGATGGAAAGAACAACATGTTCCTCATTCCGTATACTGATGTCATGAATGGCAGCATCGACACTTCAAAGTGGCTGAAGCCTGAGGGAATCGTTGATGCAGAGTTACTCAAACGCATTAACACAGCCAAGGAGGCGGCTGAGGCGGAGATCGATAATGAGTCTGCTGAGAAAACCGAGGAGTCACCCGCCGAAGGTGTAGAGCCTACGCCGTCACAGACGGAGTAAGTCGTAGTAAATTCGAAGGGACACAGGATGTGTCCCTTTTTTAATACAAAAAAACCGTCGAACGTATCGACGGTGGCTATCGCGTAAGGGATGAAACGATGTCGCGTACATGCGTCATTGCTCCAATTCCGACGTCTCCACATGCGAGTGTTTTAACGATGGGATTCACAAGTAAGAGGGAATACCCTCCGGAAACAAGTGCATCAGTAAGTGTAGAGATGTTTCGCTGTGTCATGGGATGTTCCCACATCTTCGTATTCATTGCCGGCGCAAGAACAATCGGTTTTGTCTCGTTCCATGCGAGAAATACGCACTGCAACATATTGTCAGAGAAGCCATGTGCCATCTTCGCAAGCGTGCTTGCGGTGAGGGGGGCGATGAGTAATACATCTGCCCAATCACGGAGCTCGATATGCAGCACTGGATCACCTCGTGTATATCGATCGTCAGGCCATTCATCCTCATCCTTAAGGATCGGCGCGTCAACTTCAGATGGATCGAAGAAGTAGAAAGATGTTTTGGTGGCGATGACTTTCACGTCGTGCCCAGCGCACTTGAGTGCAGCAACTAGTTTCGGAGTGAGCGTTGCTGCAACACCTCCCGTTACACCAAGAAGTACATTCATGTCCACACCTCGTTGTTTACATGTGCCGCAATCGCAGCGCCAATCTCCGATCGAGGAACGGATGTGCAGTGGCCAACAGCATCCATCACATACGCCCGCTCCTTAAACCACTCAAGGCAGTTCGCGACGATGAGATCAGCATTCGATTGCTTCAGGCTTCGCTTCGTAATCTCAATTAATGCCTCATCACTCATACCAGACTGCAACTTGAATTTCACAAGCGTGCCACTGAAGCCCCATGTTTCAAACTGATCAACCAGCTTAATGGTGGGGGAAAGCTGTAGATACAAACGAGGATGTTTAGAAGAGATTTTCGTGCTCGAATCCACTTCCTCAAGACCACCAGCCTCGTTCATGGCGTACGTACCTGATGGTTCGTAGTCGCTGATCGCTGCTGACTGCACAATAACATCAAACGAACCTGTCTTGATTTTGTGTTCCAGAATATATGCGAGTCGGTCGAACGTCTTGTATGTATGGATCGTACACCATTTCGGAACAAATGCAGGTGCCTGCGTAAGTTCGTCGCGGTATGCATTGCGAAACAACTCTGCGAGCGCTCGATTGTAAAAGTAGACACTGGGACATCATCGCTCCCGTAAAAAACTTCTTTTCTGAATTCGATAAAGACTATGCACAATATTTTTTGAAATCTCGAAACGATAGAAATCTATCATCACGTTCACTTTGGGAATCTCAGGATAAACATTCATACATAACCGCAGACCAAATCAAAGAACGTAATCCGCGCATCCTTCCAGAGGTCATGCACGGAAAATTTAAATCAGTATTGTGCTTGTACGATGACAAGGTTCTTATGATCTCATCTCTCAAATCAAAAACCGCCGTCATCATACAGTCAAAAGAATTGCACAACACACTTTCTGCTGTATTCGAGGGGTTGTGGGGTGCCTCACAGGAGCTCATCAGCGAAGGGACTGCCTAGGAGCCTCACCTCGCTCGTTCGTATCTGCGAAGAGCGAGGATTTGTGCGATATTATGTGTATAGGATTCGTCACTGCTCGTGCATTGACAAATGGCCGAATTTCTGCTATTATATGCAGTTGATCATTAAAGGAGGTGGCCGTGGATTGGATCTATTTTACGACAGTATTTCTTCTATCTTGCATCGGCGTCATCTGCTGGTTTGAGTGGGCACAGACAGTCTCGGTGAGGCGTGGGAACATTCCGGCTCGTGGTATTCATCAATGGAAAGGGAAACCATTCCTGCACTGGGATCACTTCGCAGCCCAGAAATATGGCGACACGATTTGTCTGAGCGCGCTGAACGCATTCGTGATTCCAAACATGCAGTTTGATGGGATGTCATTCCTGCATACGATGTACCTCATCCTACTAGCACACATGGGGCTGGCTGCGTTCATTCTTTGGGAGAGGCCTGTATCCGCTGCGTTTCGTGAGGGTAAATTCTCTCGATGGGATTGGGGATACGCGACGACGGATGGTGCGATGACGTTCGCAGGACGCATGCATGGGATGTACTTCGCCTTTGAAGCTGCGATAATCCTGATGACCTTCGGATATTTCGTCTGGCAGGACATGCCGAACATTGCTCGGATAGGAGCTATCCTCAGCCTTATTGGCTATGGCGTCACCTGCTTCATCGATTCACATCGAATCGGTTTGGGTGGCGGTCGACATGCATAAAAACCTAAGTCTCTGAGCCTCGCAAGTTGCGGGGCTTTTTTAATATCGAAAAAAACTGCTAGGCGGTCTTCAGTTCAAGATCGATAAATGACTACTGAGGAACGGAGAATGGGTTCAGGTATCCTACGGCGTATGATAATATGGAAACATAAAAAGAATTATGAGAAATCAACCTCCAAGTCCAAGAGCAAATAAAGATGTATCGAGAAAGGATATTCCGTCTCAGCCTGACACTTCGGCTGATCAGGGGTATGACTTTGGTCCAGTAAATGAATACAATGCATGGTTCGGGAGGAGTAATGGTGTGCGCGATCCAGAAGGGGTATTTCATAAGGTGGAGGATGGAGAGGAGTTTATCAAAGAGCGGGTTGGTGAGGATGGAGATTATGAAGCATACATTCTTCGGGTAGATGGAACTAAAAAGGTTTTACACGAAAGCACAACAAAAAAAGAAGCAGGGGACAGAAGAAGAGCAAGAGAGTTAAAAGATAAAATTCTTAGTCCAGAAGAGTCGGATCACTTTAATAGATTGGCAGCAGAGCAGAAAGAGGAGTTAGAGAATTCGTTCAGGTATACTAAGCGCAAAATTGAAGAGTCTGTTAGTCATGTCATGAGTAAGGTTAGATCTGCTCGTGAGATATTTGCAGGCGTAAAGATTGGTAATCGCGAAGAAACATTGCCGGATGAATTGTACGAAAGTGTTTCTGAGCTAGGTCAGCTTGCTGGACGATGGGATGAGATAAGAAGTCATATGGATGAAGGTGTGGGGCGCGTGGCCCAAGAGCTGGACGAGTTAGTTGCTCAACTATCAGCAACACAGCAGGTTGTGAATGAAATTACCCTTGCCATGACGAGGCGGGCTGAGAAATTAGATAAGGTATTACACAATAATTATAAAGAGCGTGCCATGTTTGTTGAAGGTGAATTGGTTCACCAATTACCAGAAATGATTGGACACATATGACGGGTTGCAGATGAGGTACACTATTTAGAACAGACACTACAAGAGAAAAATAATGATTAAAAAAGAACCCCGCCTCCGCACGTTGCGGGTGGTCGGGGAACTTGAGATTCTGATGCTTATGCGAGAAAAAGATCGAGGGCAAGGATTCCAATGCCGCACACGGTCACTACGGCGGTTGCGACAATTAATACTATACGCATCGTACCGCGCTCTTTGTTATACACGACAAGCGTGAGCGAGGTCAGCACGACACCCTGAAGGACCACAAGCCAGCCGATGCGGGCAAGCGTCGCAATCTCGGGGCGTAGTGCTAGGGTGGACAATGCAATCACTATCAGTGATGAGATAGCCTGGAGGCCAAGGCGGACTCCCGACATGCTGCCTTGAGTGTCTGTGGTCATTTTCCCCCTCCTAAAAGGAACAATAGATACGCGTATAATAGCACAAAAACCCCTATTTGTCAATGGTGTTGCAGCTATATTTAGCCAAAATACTCGTATTTCTCTCAAATTAGAGTCCGTAAAATGTAAGGATTTAGACAACAAAAAACACGCACTCCAAGCCTTGATGTCATTCATATGGATAGAGGGCTGATTGACAATGATATGACAGTTTTGTACTGTTTTCGTCAACTAGTTACGGGTTTAGACGTAAAATCGATCAGTCACAACATACACAGGAGTATCACATGCGCGCACTTATTCTAGGTGGAACACGAGAACATAGTCTCGGTCGACACATCGCCATGCAGTTTCTAAAAAACAACATCTCGCCAATTCTGGTGGGGAGGACTGCTGCAGCTATTGCAGACGAACCATCGCTCGCTCAAGCACAAGGGGTCGTTGCGGACCTGATGTCGCCGACTGTGGCAACAGACATTCTTGATCAGATTGGAGACTTGTCCGACATCTCACATCTCGTTATTGCGGGAGGTGGTCCGCACATGCGTGGTTCACTTGCATCTCATCGCTTGAACGAAGCGAAGCAGGTGTGGGGTTCAATCGTTATTGGTCCAACAGAAGTCCTCATGTTGTTTCATGCACGGACATCCCATCCATACCAGCTCGTAACAGTCGCCTCTACAAGTGCAAAGAAATTGCGCTCCGATGAAACGATCTATGCATCGGCGCAAGCTGCACGCAGGGCTGTCGCACTGAATTTCCATGATGAACTTATGGAGCGAGCTGGTGCAACATCAAATCTTATCGTGTGCCCAGGAGGGATGAAAACAAACCTGTGGGCGGGAACGGACATGGATACGAGTTCATTTATGGATCCGCATGAGGTGGCGGTTATCATAGGGCAAGCAATGAAGCGCTGTAAACTATTTTGCGAATTAACGATTGATCGCGGTCGAGATGGAATTCCAATGCCAGAGTACACGTATCTTTTGGGATAGCGTTCTAAGAGCCACTCACGACACATGCTACGGCATAATCGGGGTGGTTTTTTGATACAGACATCACTACGCGAGAAGAATTTTAAACAAACCAAACAAAAAATCCACCTTTCGGTGAATCCTTTGCTAGCGGGTGGCGGGAATCGAACCCGCATCGTCTGCTTGGAAGGCAGAAATAATAAGCCACTATACCACACCCGCATGGTGTTAATTGTAGAAATAATCGAAATCGTGTCCGCATGACTTTCATCGATCGTGGCAGTAGAATACTATATGAGCGCATTGTAGTCAATATATCGTTTTATGGAGTACAAACACACACAAATTGGGTATGTTACTGGAACCATACTGCTCATTTTGGGAGTAGGCATGCTGGTTGCAGCGCCTTTTGCTGAAGACGGATTGTATATCCTACTCAGTGAGGGGATATTATTTCTGATGCTGACATCTATCTTTTCTACACTCACTATCGAGATTGATCAATATGAATTGAAGTGGCATTTCGGTCCGATACCTATTATTAAACGAAGTATCTCGCGATCTGATATCAAAGGTATCAAAAAAACGAAAACTAAAATCATCGAAGGATGGGGAATTCATTACACACGACGTGGGTGGCTCTATAATATTACTGGACGAGATGCAGTTCTCATTGAGAAGTCGGATGGTTCGACGCTTATGATAGGAACCAGTAATGCTGCAAAATTAATTCAAATATTAGGAAATCGTGCTTAGTATGTGATGGGAATGGGGTTTTGACATGCTGTATGAGCTATGATACTGTCTTCCCTTGTTCATTGCACTCAGAGGAGGGAAGCATGCTTAATATGTTTCGGCCACGTTCCATTACTGTAGTAAGACATGCAGAGTACTGGTGGGACATTGCCTATCAAAATGACTTGCGTTTTAAAGATGTGAGTCATGTGCCTAAACAAATTATCGGTGTTGAGGAGCAGCATGTCGGTTTAACACCTGCGGGCGTTGAGCAGGCTATTGCTACAAGTAAGGGTTTGGCCGAAATGCAGCCAAACGGATTCGATGCAATTTTCTACAGTCCGTGGGATCGTGTGATCCAGACCATTGAACTGCTGTTGTCGGGCTGGGAAAGTAGTCCTCGCGTATTGAAGCGTATGAAGCGATACTGCAAAGAGTCTCATGCGCTCGCCGAGCGGTATCAAGGGGACGGCGTTCAGTGGCTGGACAAAGGCAGGCCTGAGACATGGAACATGCAGTTCGAGCGACTGCGGTTGCTACTTGAACTGAAGCATCGTGATTATACAAAGTTTCGGCGGAAGGGTTTGCAGACGGGTGATCCGGCGATAGACGGGCCGACGCACACGGGTGAGTCGCATTGGCAGGTCGTACGTCGACTCGATGGATTTTTACAGCGTATTTTCACGCGGCATTATCACGATAAAGATGTGATGGTGATTGGTCACCTTGCATCGATCATGTGGCTGCGACGATCACTTGAGCATCTTACCGCAAAGCAGACTATTGAGGATCTGAATCGTGAAGACAAGGCATTTGCAATTAGTAATTGCGGAGTCTCGAGGTACGAATGGAGCAAGGATTTGCCTACTCACGATGGATGGCAACGAAAGTACTGGAATAGGACATTCTACGAGGAAGCATATTTGGAAACATGATATTTGCGCCCGACACGGGCGTTTTTTTGTATAAGAAAACCGCGCACACGAACGCAGTTTTGGGTAGGCTGATGACGGTCGGTTACAAGTCCTTAAGCATGTACGTATCACCGAGATGATATCCAATTTTCTTATAGTACTCACGAACACCGACACCAGAAATAACGGCCATCGTTTTGAATCCATTTTCTTTGGCAATTTTTTCAGAAGCTGCCATAAGTTTTTTCCCGAATCCTTTGTGTTGGACATCGGATGTACGTGCGGCAGCATCAATCTTCACGAGATGTCCATATGTGTGTAACTCACGTACAAATGCGCAGTCCTTAATTTCAGGCATGAGTGTGGTGACTCTTTCGTCCTGAGAAGAGGGGAGGCGAAGTCGCAAGAACGCGAACACGCATCGACGCTGAGGATCTTCATAGCTCAGGAAATATTCAGTTCCATTACCAGCTTCGTATTCTTCAATAAAAAGCTGTGGTTCTTCCTTCAGCAGGTCGTCATATTTTTTTGAAGACCGACCATATTCACGACAGCGTAAACACACGCATGTCTGACCTTCGGCTTCCATGTCTTTCTGCAACATCTCGCGCAGGTTCGTTACTTTGTTTCCTGCGGTGATTGAGTCTGAAGGAATGTCTCGAATCAAACGAGAAATACGACAGTATCGTGGAACGCGTTTTTTTGCTTCTTTCAAGACGCGAGTTAATTCTTCGAGTGGATAGGGCACGAACTTTCCTTCATCAAACCAATCCTGCAATTCTGAAAGTGGAACGACCGTACATGGATAGATTTTAATCATGTCCGGACGCAGACCAGGGTCATTAAACAAAATATCATACATCTCGATATCTGATTCTGGTGTCGCGCCTGGTAGGTGTGGCATTGTATGCAAATCAACTTTAAATCCAGCATCGCGCAGGAGAGAAATTCCATCTTTAAATTGCTGCACGGTGTGTCCACGTTTAATCAATTTCAACACCTCATCATCGGTGTGCTGGAGGCCAACCTCGAGTCGTGTACATCCCATCTCGCGCATGCGGGCGACTTCTTCGGGCCGAATCCAGTCAGGGCGCGTCTCTAGTGTTAAGCCGATGATTCTATATTTTGCAGTTTCATTTATTTTAATCGCCTCGGCTAATCGCTTTTTTTCGATCTCAATAGAAGCTTGAATATCCTCGGCTGTTGTTGCTTTGGGAGCATCAATAACCTCCAAAGAACTCACGTTTGTAAACGTTGTTTCAGGGTCAATCTCCTTCATCTTAAAATCTGCTCGGTCATCAGGAAGATTGGCGTCTTCGGTTCCATATCGATTACACGCTTCATAGCATCTGCGAATAAACCATAGCTGATAATCATACCGATATGCGTTCCATGTACCACCCTTCACAATCATCTCAACCTTATCAACCGAATGGCCATTTCCCTCAAGCATGCAAATACGATTTGAAATTTGAAGCCAGGGGTCGAACTTATTTCGCAGAGCGCGTTGGGCAGCCGGCTCATTTGAAAGATAACTTTTTGGCATGATGGATTCGGTTGGGCAGTACACACACTTACCGGGGCAGGCATATGGCTTGGTCAAAACAGTAATAACCGAAACACCAGATAGAGAGCGAATGTGTCCGCGCTGAAGTAATCGCTCAATCACATCGGATTGCTCAATATCTCCATCAGCAAGCATTTCTCTGTATGCTTTGAGAAGGTCAGATTTTGTAGGCTGTGTCCCGCCCGCTGCGCGCAGTACTGCACGTTTAACTTTATTTACATCATTAAAATCGCGAGGGTAAGTCGCACACAATTGAGTAATAATTGCTTTGTTGGTAGAGTTCATGAAATACGAATTCAATATGAATCAAAAGGAAGCTGAAAAAATTGTAGAACAAACACGCATTGGCTACGATAACATCGTCGGTCACTTTAAAGAAACACGTACGAAGTTTTGGGCAGATGCAGAGTTGTTTGCTCAATATGTTCCATACAAAGGAATGGTCTTGGATCTCGGCTGTGGGTCGGGTCGTTTTGCGCCCTATGTCCTGAAAAAAAGTGCCGATTACATCGGTATGGATCAAAGCGAGACTATCATAGAGGCAGCGAAAGATCAATATGCGATGGATGGTGCAAAGTTCGTGGCTGCAAACCTTCTCGATATTCCATGTAAAGAAAACTATTTTGATGCAGTATTCTGTCTGGCGGCGCTCCATCACATACCATCAGAAAAGTTTCAGCAGAAGGCAATTGATGAAATATTTCGAGTGCTCAAGCCTGGTGGCACAGCGATCATGACAACATGGAATTTGCGAGCAAACTATTACAAGAAAAGACTTAAGTTTACAGATGAGGATTTAGAAAAGTCTGACCATACGATCCCGTGGTATGACAGCACAGGAAAACTTTTAATGAATCGTTATGTACACGTGTTTGAGAAAGACGAATTGAAAGCACTTGTTGAGAAAGCAGGTTTTAAGATAAAAAAATGTCACTACATAAAAAATCGAAAGCGAGCGAATCAACAGGTGGGGCACAATGTATTTGTTGAGGCGGAAAAGCCAACCTCTTGACATGCGAGTGTGATTTCGGTATTCTGCATTGTTGATCTTTAAACAAGGGAGGTGAGATGGGAGCTATTCAGAAAATATACTATGAGTTTTGTGGGAACATTTCAAAAGATACAAAAGCTGAGATTGTCGATCTGATTGAGCGGTCTGGTATACTGGCTGATCCAGTTGGATACGGGTATGTGTATGTGAATGGCGTGCAAAAGGGTCTGGTGCTGAGCAAAGAGCAGGGCGCAATTTTATGCGAACGATTTCTCAGGGACGGACTGATTGAATCCGGAGATATGCCACACGTCATGACACAAATTATGATGTGTCCGCATCTACTCGACACGATAAGCCGAGTGGTTGTGAACGACAAAGAGCTATACGGCGCACCATCAATGACATTATATCTGAATGGACGTCGTATCACTGGTGTGATGTCGAAGCAATATGCGCTGAGTGTTGTTAAGAATGCTGTTGTGGAGCACGTCATGCACGAACAGTGGGCACGCGGTATTGAAAGCGACATCATGCAGAGTGGTTTGCTTATGTCGGTTGCACGACTATGCCGAGCTCAGGCAGTAGGAACACAGGAGGAGATATTCGTCATCATCCCGGATAAACGTCAGGGTACAAACCCGCTACTGCGAGTGCGATCGAAGCGGCAGGCAATGGACCAGCTGAACTATGCGGTTCAGCAGGAGTTGCTGCTCGCAGGAGCATTTCCTCGCATTAAGGAAGAAATTACGGTGTCGGAACTTCCAGAGAAACACGCAAGTGATCCATCCTATCTCTGGGCACATGGAAAGGATATGGGGCTTTTCCCCGAACTCGTACACTAAACATCGCCTAATTCAGGCGATTTTTTAATGTTGACATATCGGGGCACGTGCTATATGCTATTTGCGTTTGGTGGCCCAAGGTGGGCCACGAGAGTCGATCATTACAAGGAGAAGTTATGCGAGCACGCTATCAGTTTGTGGGAGAGATGCCGGCTGTTCAGGCTGATAAGGAACACGATGAACTTATGGAGTTCGTAGGGTTTTTGGATGGAGTGGTTCCGTTCGGACACGTCTTCGATCAACAGGGTCGGTTCATTTCCGAGGTGACTACCAAGGAGCAGTGTGTGCTGCTTCTGGATGGTCTGGTTCGTCGCGCACAGATGGATGCTGATGACGCGATACACGTTCGGTCTCAAGTTCAGGGCTGCGAGAAGTTGCTCGGTACAAGGTCTGCCTTTCGGATGACAGAGCGCGTAGCGAGGTGTGGTGGTGTGATTGCAGAGCTGAGTATTGCTGGTTTCATCTTGGAAGTGGCAAGCAAGCGACACGCGATCGATCTGATCACGCAAGCGGTTCAGTTGAACCGAGTGCATCCTGCCTTCACGCAAGAGGTTACAGAGGCGATTAACAGTTCCGATCTCCCGGAGGATCTATCTCGAGTGGAGTGTCTCGAGGGTAGTGCCGGATTGTTCGATTACGCAGGTAACCTCTGCGGAGAATTCGATTCATTTGATATCGGATACTCGGCTATCATGGGTGGAGATTCACTGAAGACCATCTTCAATGATGATGATCGGGCCCGGCTGATGGTGCAGCTTAGCGAGATGCATCAAGAAGGAAAGCTTACTGGCGTTGGCTCTATCACATGAAAGCGGTTGGGAGCGCAGAGAAACCAATTGCAGAGCTTCATGCTGCATCGATCATTTCAATACGACTGCCTTCTCTGTCGTTTGCTCGTATGTTCCTTGCTGATGGGGTCAAGTCAAACTTGATTTCACAGGGACGTTCGGAAGAGCTGTTCGCTGATGTGGTCGCGCTGGGGGTTCCTGAGTCGATCGCAGATGTGGTGATGTGCGATGGTCATTATCACTATGTAGATGAAGGTGGTGTGATCAGTACGATAACCATTGACTCACTTGCACAGCTCCACGATATCGCACATTCGGAGGATGAGCGTTGGCAATTGACGCCAGACGCCGCTGCGCGAGTCCATGAAAAGGGAGTTTCTGTGGGGCTGCCTGAGACACATAAGGATGATGAACTGAAACGGTCCGTCATTCGGTTAGAAGACTCAATTGCGTCGCTGATGATGGCGCTACAGGACTAGAATCACGCACCGAAGGGTAATCCCTTCGGTTTTTTTATTACACGAGTGTCTGTATTGACAGGGGGGTGTATAGATGCTAATGTCCTCACACGATCTTTACCAAAACACAGGAGTATACATGAGTATCGATTTACAAAGACATCAGCATTACATTTGGGAAGGACACATTGATGACGAGGGCGTTGATGCTGCGTTACGGAAGGTTGTACAGCATGAGCGTTCCAGACCTAGTCATGATTTACACATCATTCTGACAACTGGTGGGGGAAGTATGAGTGCTGCGTTAGCTTTTTACGATACAGTGAAAACGATACTCAAAACACCACGACTGGTGTTTCATGCTGCGGGTGAGGTGTCATCAGCCGGACTCATTATCCTTATGGCTGGGGACAGACGCTATGCTGGCCCCAACATCATGTTTGAATTTCATGATCTGAGAAGGCGCTATGAAAGAGGTGTAACTGCGACTGCTGCTGACCTCATGCGAGACGCCCATGAAATGCAGGAAATGCAAAAGAAGATGCAAGAAATTCTCGTTAGGCACTGTGAAGGAAAGATGACTGCAGAGGTTTTTAGTAATTTTTGCAGTCGGAATTACAGATTGGATCTACGTGAAGCTGTAGAATACGGCTTGTGCAAACCTGAAGATTAAAAAAATCCCCCGACCATTGGTCGAGGGTGTTTTTATTTACAGAGAGTCAGCACTTGATTGACGTAAATACGATGCACCGAGTGCAGCTCTGGATTACAATCCAGTGTTGCATGTAGGTCCGCGTGATGCGATGAAACGAGGGGGAGAAGCTTGTCTCCGTGTGAAACCTTTATGGAATCGACGAGCGTGGGCTTGGTGTCATTTGGCAGTCGCAGCCACCCGCGTCTCCGCTGTAGCCGCCACCGCCTCCTGTAAGAAGTACCAGACACGCTACCAGAAATAGAACTCGCATTGCCTTTTTCATCAGATCTCTCCTGCTCAAGAAATTTTTTGGGAAGTCTCGACCAGCCGAGTACTGGCAAAAACGTCCCTTCGATACGATATCGATTGCTGTCCGAAACAAGACGGTAGCATGTGTGCCATGGTTCAAATTTCGGATGAGTGTTTTGCTGTACAACGCATACCTGCGCGTCAGTCACAGATGAAACAACGGATACATGACCGAATCCACCATCCTGCTTACGCAGAATAAGAAGATCATATGGTTGCGGCTTAACACGGCCTCCTTGCGGGTATCGCCTCAGGCCTTTCACCTTTGCGCGTGTGTAGTATGAGTATGCATGACCTGTCCGCGTGAGATTTTTGTACCCGAGATGTCGAGCAAGAAATCGATTCACAAACTCAACGCACTGGTTCTCTAGACCATACGGACCTCGAGAGCTTTTTTCACTATGACAGCGAATCGCTTCGCCATGGAAAAAACCGAGTACGTCATTGTGTGAACATCCGTTGGAATCAGTAGGGTCGACGACCGGAAGTGGTGTTGAGTTATTGCGAAGGACGACGCGGGGATACTGCTCAGTTCCATGATAGGAGTTTGCAGCCCACATGGCGATCGTATCGATATATGAACTCACTCGTTCTGCATATCCACTCAGACGCAACCACTTCACAGCAGTTTTGTAGGGGAGTGTATTATGGTGGAGAATGACTTCATCGACGTGTTCCGGACGAATAATATTTTCAATGCGCCAGATGTACATTAGATCAAACAACTTTGGCATTTCATCGATACGATCGATTCGAATCGGATTCTCATCGCCCATATGAACGAGGTGAAAGCCCCACCAGCCGGATGACTTTCGTGGAAGCAACAGCATGACGTGAGAGTTCCAATACTCATCTGCAGCGATAATCTTCGTATCAGAGCGTGTGTCATGGTAGTGATAACCAATGACATACACATCGTCACGGCTCAGGAGTTTGGAGAGTACAAACCCACCGTCTTTGATCTCTTTGATACGATCGCCGTCAATTTCAAAGTCATGTTGACGATCATAGACCAAAGTCATTAAGTCCTCGTTTACCTTGGCAAAGGTCCACGCATTCGCATTCGCGAACACATCCTCACCAAAAATAAAGTTGAGTGTATTATGGACCAAAGCCGCACATGCTTCGTTATCCCACAGTGACTGCGGAATAAAGTTAGGCATATGTCGACATCGGTCATTTTCAGGATCCAGACACTCGCTGAGTGCTAGAATAATTCCCCAGCGCTCGCTCATGTCATGTGGTTGGACTTTCTCGCTCCACTCGCTGCTTCGTGCGTTTCGAGCCAGTACATACATACTGACAAAGCTCGCAAGAGTGAAACATGCTGAGATACTTAGAACAATCAAACGTCGACGTGCAGTTCTGCTCATCAAGCCTCCTGTGAATACTATTTTAAAATGATCGATTGCCTAATATAACAGGAAAATCCATTCCTGTCAAGGTTAATGCATGGGAAAACAAAGGTAATAATGCTATAATTATATACTAATTTATAAACACACTTGTATGAGAAAACGATCCTGGGGGATCTTGATGATTGCCATGCCGTTTATATTGTTCCTGGTAGCAATAGTCGCGTTTAGTGGTGCGAGTTTCTACACCGTACAGCAGGTTGTGTCTTCTGCGGATGTGGCAGATGCAGGAGAAGTTGTTGATGCTTTCGGTACTCAAAATACCGTCGCGTCAACAGTAAGGTCTATCTCTAGTATGCTGGGCATCTTGGGTGTGCTAGGTATTTTCATTCTTATTCCACTTGGAATTTACTTCATTACTAAGGACAAAGATAATCGTTTATTCGGAATAGGCGAATCTATTAGTAAGGGGTGGCAACTTACCAAACAGCACTTTGGCATTTTACTCGGAGCAATGGCAATCATGACGGTCTTTTATGTTGCGCTTATTGCATTCTCCAGTGAGTTGCTCGTTTCATTCGTACTTCAGTTGATTTTCTTCTACCTAAGTATCGGTTTTTTAAAAATGTCTATCGATATTGTACGAAGCAAAAAACCGACGATCGTTACAATGTTCAATCAATATCCTGTTATTCTCAAGCTGATCGCTGCATACATCCTCTATGCACTTATCGTCATTGCTGGGTACATTCTCTTGATCGTTCCTGGAATTATCTGGACGTACAAGTATTCTCAGGTTTTCTTCTTCATCGTCGATAAAAAAATGGGACCGATAGAAGCGCTCAAAGCGAGTGGTGTGGGGACGAAAGGAGTTAAACTCGATTTATTCTTGTGGGGCTTTGTGTCTCAGCTCGTGTTACTTGGGGGGTTGCTCGCGCTTGGAGTTGGGTTGTTGGTAGCATTACCTGTTATCTCAATCGGACAGGCCTACATCTATATAAAGATTGCAGATCGTGGCACCCCAACACTCGCATCTCCAAAGATGGCACCTCCGTTACCGAAAAAAGCAGTAGCTTAGTATGTTCACGAAACGAAACATTGGGATCTCATTACTCGTTTTCCCTATATCCATTTTCTTGACCACGCTCGTGTTCTACGCGACAGCGATTTTTTTGGCAAACATTCCACCAGGTTTATCCGGCTATTTTCCCGAAGAAATCAAATTACAAAATGGAGCAGTAGATCTCATAGAGAATATACTTGTATACGTTGGCCTTGCTGCAGTGTTTGGATTAGTCATTGGTTTGATGCTCATCATCAAAGGATCGAATAAAAACATCACGCTTTCGCTGAAGAAGCAGTTAAAAACAGGATGGGATCTAACAAAAAAGCATTTCTGGTTACTCGTGCTTTCTACATTGTTCATTTTTGCGGTCACAGTTGGCACAGAAATTCCTGCCTGGATAGCACCAGAGAACAGACTGATTGAATCAATGACGAGTTTGTTTGGCACACTCATCAATATGTATCTCGAGCTGGGCTTAGTAGCAATGACACTCGCGATTGTGCAAAAAAAGAAAGCCACATTCAATAACTTATTCGTGGGTCTTACAGTGTTCAGCCGTTTTGTTCTCGGATCAATAATGTACGGAATTCTTGTCGGGTTTGGATTTATCCTATTTATTGTTCCTGGTGTCTATTTCAGTCTCAAGTACGGATTGTTTCCATTCTATCTACTTGAAAAAAACACTAAGCTGTTTGATGCATTCAACATGTCTGCTCATGTCACGCGGGGAGCAAAAATGGACATACTCCTGATTCTCTTCGTGGTGGAGCTCATACATATGTTGTCCGTGCTATTGCTAGGTGTCGGAACGTTGGTATCGGTGCCATTTTCTGCTGTGGTTATGGCGGGAATCTATCTCACTCTAAACAAAAAATCTCCACCTCTTCCAGTTAAGAAATAAAGGAACAAGCGTCATTCTGCTCGCAACGCGGCAATAGCGTTTTTGTTTTGACATACCACATATCACTTGTTACTTTGAACTACTATACATTGACTTATTTCTATGCCAAATCCATTTGAAAACTACATTGAGACACTGAAGAAGACTGCTGAAAAGTTGGGGCTGGACGACAGCATGGTTAAGAAAATGTCTGAGCCAAATAAGATTATAGAGAAAACCATCGACATTACAAAAGACGACGGATCCAATGCATCATTTCCTGCATATCGCGTACAGTTTAATAATGCACGTGGTCCATACAAGGGAGGCATTCGGTTCCATCACGAAGCTGATATTCATGAAGTAAAGGCACTTGCTGCACTCATGTCGATTAAATGCGCGGTTGTGGGAATCCCGCTTGGAGGCGGGAAGGGCGGAGTGAAGGTTAATCCTAAAGAGCTTTCAGAAAAAGAAATAGAAAAAGTAGCACGTGGATGGGCGAGAGCTATGGCAGAGGACATCGGTGTCGATCAAGATATTCCAGCGCCAGACGTATACACAAATCCACAAATCATGGCATACATGCTGGATGAATACGAAAAGACAGTTGGGCGTTCAGAGCCGGGCGTTATCACGGGTAAGCCAATTGCGCTTGGTGGTTCACAGGGGCGAGGGACGGCGACAGCGCAAGGGGGAGTGTACGTACTTCTATCACTGCTCAAAAAGTTGGGTAAGAACGCGAATGGGTTGAAAGTTGCAGTACAAGGTTTCGGAAATGCTGGATATTTTGCAGCGGATATTTTACATAAAGCAGGGTGTACGATCGTTGCAGTTTCAGACTCACGAGGAGGAATTTACAACGAGCATGGTCTGAATCCTGAGGCCGTGATGAGTATCAAAAAAGAAACAGGGTCTGTGACTGGAGCAGAGGGCACCAAGCTTACGAATGAAGAATTGCTAGAGGTTGCTTGTGATGTTCTCATTCCAGCTGCTCTAGATAATCAAATCACGAAGGACAATGCTGCGAATATCAAAGCATCAATAATTTTAGAATTAGCCAATGGTCCAACGACACCAGAGGCTGACAGTATACTTGCAGGACAAGGCGTCACACTCGTACCAGACGTACTAGCGAACGCAGGAGGCGTCACGGTAAGCTACTTTGAGTGGGTACAAAACAGACAACAGTTCTACTGGACTGAGCAAGAAGTACTTTCAAGACTACAGCCTATTATGGAGAATGCGTTGGAGGATGTGTGGGGGACGGCTCAGAAGTATAATACGACATTACGTGAAGCTGCATTCATCTCCGCGCTTAATCGGATCGTCGAAGCCATGAAGTTGAGGGGCGTTGTGGCTTAGGTATTCTCTATCAAATAAAAAAACCGGGACTGAGCCCGGAAGCAATTACAGGCTCGCAGCAGCGCGCCTTTTTTGTGCAACAATCTTGGGGAGTTGTCGTAACAACAGCCACGTTAAATCATCTTCGGATTCCACATCAATTGTCGGGGGGATTTTCAGAACGATGGTTGAGAGTGGATTCGAGATGATCCGAACCGCACCGCGGAAATCGCGACGCAAAAAAAGATCGGAGATTGATTCTTCTACTAAACCTTCTCTTGTGAGATGAATGACGGTGTCACGTCGGGTGTATACCCCGACATGTCCGACTCCATCAGACGGATCATTGATAAAGTAGTTATGACGGGCCCCGTTCATGAAAACAAGATCATGAGCTCGTATGTGATCAAAGTCGACGCGTTGTCCAAACTCACGCTGCTGAATAGTCAGCCGAGGAATGTGGATACCGGATCGACCAAAAGCCCATTTGATAAGGCTGGAACAGTCCGAGCGCCAAGGTGCTTCACTGACGCGAGCGTTGGGTGTGTATACAGAGATATCACTACACCAACGCAAGTCATCGATGACACGAAGAAAGGAAGATTCAAAGCCCAGAGTTTCCAAGATTCTGCGAACTTCATCTTGTGTTAAAAGAACATTCATCTGCTTGAGACTTACCATGAATGTGGTTAAGTCCAACGCAACGCGATCTACTACTGCTCGATACTTCAATGTACCAAAGCCTCCTTATATCCAAAATTCACCTTAAAGCACCCGACCAAATTTGGCAAGCGAGTCGGACTCTCTGTGCATAACTTTCGCGATTAAGATTGACTTTTAGTGTTTTAGTGCTATTGTATAAGCATAGTCGACCAAAGAGGTTATTGGAGTATGTAGCGCAGCCGATGGGTTGTACGCGCGTATTCGCAAGTGTGTTGAATTTTAGACAAACCATTGGTAGTGGTGGCGATCTAACCAGATCCATTGTCTAAATAAAAAAAATCCGCTGCTCACCACGGCGGATTTTTTAGTTGCTAGAGTCTTATTTACAGTATCAAGCCCAGGGACCTAGGTGAGTTGAGTGTCTTATTTACAAAATCGGGCTGGTGAGACTTGAACTCACGGCCTCATCGTCCCAAACGACGCGCGCTACCAACTGCGCCACAGCCCGATACTACAAATAAAACAATTTATCTCTCAAACAACGGAGATCGATTCTAACAAACAGGGGTCATAAGTGCAAGTATTACTGCATTCTATATAACATTATTATAAATTCAACAATTTTGGTATAATAAAAAACAAATCAAACTACTGTGCAGCATTATGAAAGAAGGAGGTAATCATATTATAAAAGATTTTGTAGCTCATCTCAGGCAATCACAAATAGAAGGTGTCTTTCCGATGGGAACGGTTGTGTTCAATGAGGGAGAGCGTAATGAGGTGTGTCGTCAGGTCTTTCGGTCATCATTACCGCACCTGATTCTTGCCGATCAAAATCAGGAAGATGTACTGCCGCTGATTTGTAATAATATTTCGGCTGGAAAGGGATTGATTTTAGAGGTAGTCGGTGGGGTAGATCCTCAGGTTATGTCAGTACTTACGGGTTTGGCAAAGTCTGGTATGGTAAACATAACGTCTAGTGACGGTTCATCGATCGTAGTTCCAGCCACTAAAGGCAGTTTCCTAATTTTAGCTACGGACTTAGATACCTATCGGAGTGCAGGGATGCAGGGATTAACAACGGTGTGTTGCAACATGGCGGTAGAAAGAGCTGTTTTGCAATAAAAAAGCCCCCCTGCGTACAGAGAGGCGAAAGCGAACGTAGGCTGTCTCATTTGGTTAACAAGACGAAAGTAAGATGTTCGCAAAGAAACGTAAAACTATTGAGCTCAATGCGAGACCATGTAGGTCTCATTCGTACTGCAGATGATGCTTTCAGTGCGTAAGAGTAGGGAAGCTGAGGCTATCGCGTGAAAAAAAGATTAACATTTTTTTCTCAAGCGATAACCTCAAATAGCGTTGATGCAGACGCTAAGTGACTACGTATCGGGTAAAGGGATACATAGTTGAACACGTAGGTTGGCACGATGGCAACCTTTGAGAGAGAACCTCAGAGAGGTATAGACGTCATGTAAAGAATGAACTGATAATGTTGAGATCCATACAAAGGATTTCTCCATTACAAGACAAGTATAGCACGAAAAACCGATTTTGTCAAGCAAAAAAACGCAGAAAAATTAGACTTTTATGAAAAATGAGGAACGCACAAGTAACATAATTCAAAACGTGACATTTGAAAAAGTAATGCGTTCGGGACGTCGCGGAAAAGGCTATGCAGTGTATGTATCTGCTGGAATTGCAGGTGTACGAAAATCCATCGAGCTGGATAGTCGAGATAGTTTTATTCCAGAAGCAGGAACTGCGTACTCAGTGCAGATTTGTGATGAAAAAAAACCTGAAGATTTTTTAAGTGGGAAGTATCTTGTTCGAATCATTGAGGAATATGTTGCAGTCGAAGTGGTAGATGAATCACCCGTCTCTGAAAGCCAGGACATGATCGTGAAGATGCTGTACGGAGAGACATGTAAAACAAAAAGGAAGACTCGATTTCCTAGATTGTCATCAACACAGAACATTGAGCACTTTCTGACTCAAATGAGCTCATTCCATGAGCAGACGCGCGAAGTTCTAGGAGATGTATGTAATGAACAGACGTTTGCATCGTTTGTTAATTTTATCGGATCGCATGCGATGATCGACAGATCCACACAGCCACCACAACAAATAACATTCGAGAATAATCCTCAAAAAATTGTGATGCGAGCGCTGGACTGGCACTATCTCAGTAAAATGGATAATGCTGAACATGTGGGTGCACTGGTGAGTTTGCTGGCAGCGTGCGATATCACAAATGAAGAGGGGACGGAGATGATATATGACTTCAGTAAAAATCGAAGAAAACTAATCGCGTAACAAGGACAGCCGAGAGGCTGTTTTTGGTTATGAGAGAATTAGAGAGTGGAACATATACTGAGCCATTGACAACATCGCGCGAGAACGGTATATTTTATAGTCAAGTGCTGAGTAAAACTACAAGAAGGAGACCGACATGCCCTTTATATTTAACCCCGAAGACCGTACTGCTTTTTTCGATCATGACGTCGTGAGGACGATTGTCCTCAAGGATGTGACGGTTGATCCAGTCCTGATGCGTCGGTTCATGAAGAGTCGATTCGAGCTGAAGTCTGGTTTCACAGTGAAGACGATGGAGGCTGACGCAAACGGGGTCGTTCATAGTGAATTGGAATACGGCGACAAGGTAAACACGTCTTCGTCGGACAGGGCTCAGCTGTGGATGATAGACACATCGTGGGATTCATTCTCTTTGACTCGCGATCTGCGTGTACTTCTGTCAGGACGGCGTAGTCCCAAAGGAAAGAAGAAGACGATGCTTGTAGATGGCGTTGATGCGAACCTGCTGTACAGCAAGGTTCTGAGAGAAGAGGCAGCCAAAGCAGCACGATCAGCGGAAAAAACCGGACAGGATCTCTGGAGAGATGTAGAAAGGTTCCTGGATGATGTGGTGGAAAGTGGCGAGCGATTCGCCAAGCGTGCAGATCGACGCATCGAGGAGATGGAAGAACAGTTTGGACGACTTACAGATCGGGTTGGCGACTTCCTTTTCCGGAAGCGCTAGGATTACAAAAGCGACCTACGTGGTCGCTTTTTTTATTCGATTATTTTTTGTATGTTCCCATGAATACGCGCTCGAGGATATCACTTTGTCCTATATTGGTAGCATCTCCTGTTACGACAACTTCGCCGTGATCCAGTACATATGCACGATGCGCTATGGGAAGTAAACTTTGTAAATTGTGTTCAACTATCAATATTGCGGTGTGCCGCTCTTCATTAATACGAGCAACTAGCTCAAAAACTTCTTTAACAATTTTTGGCGCTAGACCAAGTGACGGTTCATCTAGTAGTAGTACGTTAGGGTCTGTCATCAATCCACGTGCGATCGCGAGCATTTGCTGCTGTCCGCCAGATAATGTCCCCGACGCATTATCCCTTTTCTTTTTTAAGTCAGGAAACAAATCAAATGCTTGGGTGATTCTATCCTCCACTAAGGACTTATCTGGAACGATATATCCACCGATCTCCAGGTTTTCGTACACACTAAGGTGAGTAAACACACGTCGGCCCTGAGGCACGTAAGAAACGCCCTTGTGCACGATCTGATGTGGAATGGGGGTGTATGGAGCTTCGTGCAGTAGAACCTCGCCAGAAGAAATCGGTGCCAATCCAAACATCGATTTAATAACGGTGGATTTCCCAGCACCATTGGGCCCCATCAGTGCAACAATTTCCCCCTCACCAATTGCAACGCTGGCACGTTTGAGTGCTGTCACACCACCATACTGCACGGTGACGTTTTTAGTTTGTAGCAAGCTCTTTTTCATACAATGCTTCTAGTTTGCCGTGTAATAATACAGGCCTCATCCCAAGAATCTCCTCTTTGTAAGAAATCTCAGGAATATCATGTAGTAAAAAAATCTTCTTATCCAAGTAGAGCGCTAAGCCCATTTCCATTAATGTGTTTGCGCCAACATACCCATCAATACCATTTTTTTCTTCGTTTAAAACAAGAATCGCATCTCCCCACGCCACCTTATGAAAATGCCGCATGATTGCTCGTTCCTTTTCCTCCCACACCCAATTATTATCTGGGTGGGCTTTCCGCATGTCGTAAAAATCCTTGACGTCCAAGTCTGCGCCGGACGCATCCTGAATGATGCTTGGCGGAACTT